>NZ_JBQSWC010000022.1:0-79504 GCF_052376775.1 Halomonas sp. AOP43-A1-21
CCCCGAAGGGTGCTTTTTTGACATGCAAGATAGAGCGTGACTTACCAGCCAGTCACTTCTTTCAGTGCATCGCCGATTTCCGCCAAAGAACGAACGGTTTTAACACCGGCGTCTTCCAGGGCAGCAAACTTCTCGTCAGCAGTACCTTTACCGCCAGAAATGATCGCGCCGGCGTGGCCCATACGCTTGCCAGGAGGTGCAGTAACACCGGCAATGTAGGATACCACTGGCTTGGAAACGTTGGCTTTGATGTAAGCCGCTGCTTCTTCTTCAGCCGTGCCGCCGATTTCACCGATCATGACGATCGCTTCGGTTTTCGGATCTTTCTCGAACATCTCCAGGATGTCGATAAAGTTGGAACCCGGAATCGGGTCACCGCCGATACCTACACAGGTAGACTGGCCGAAACCGTGATCAGTCGTCTGCTTAACGGCTTCATAGGTCAGGGTGCCTGAGCGCGATACGATACCTACGCGGCCCGGCTGGTGGATATGACCCGGCATGATACCGATTTTGCATTCGCCCGGGGTGATAACACCAGGGCAGTTCGGGCCAATCAGACGCACACCCAACTCGTCGCATTTTACTTTTGCTTCGAGCATATCAAGCGTGGCGATACCTTCGGTGATGCACACGATCAGCTTGATGCCTGCATTTGCAGCTTCAAGGATCGAGTCTTTACAGAACGGTGCCGGAACGTAGATAACGCTGGCTTCCGCGCCTGTTTTCTCAACCGCTTCTTTAACGGTGTTGAAAACCGGCAGACCCAAGTGCTCCTGGCCGCCTTTGCCCGGCGTTACACCGCCGACCATCTGCGTACCATAGGCAATCGCCTGCTCGGAGTGGAACGTGCCCTGGCCACCGGTGAAACCTTGGCAGATGACCTTGGTGTTCTTATCGATCAGGATACTCATTACTTGCCCTCCGCCGCTTTAACGACCTGCTGAGCCGCATCGGTCAGACTGGTAGCAGCGATGATGTTCAGACCGCTAGATGCCAGTTTCTCAGCACCCAGCTCGGCATTGTTACCTTCCAGGCGAACGACAACCGGTACGTTGACACCGACTTGCTCAACGGCACCGATAATGCCTTCAGCAATCATGTCGCAACGAACGATACCGCCGAAAATGTTAACCAGAACGGCTTTAACATTGTCGTCAGACAGAATGATCTTGAACGCTTCTGCAACGCGCTCTTTGGTCGCGCCGCCGCCAACGTCCAGGAAGTTAGCCGGTTTGCCGCCGCTCAGGTTGACGATGTCCATGGTACCCATGGCAAGGCCTGCGCCGTTAACCATGCAACCAATGTTACCGTCGAGAGCAACGTAGTTCAGTTCCCACTTCGCCGCATCGGCTTCACGCTGATCTTCCTGGGAAGGATCGCGCATGGCCTGCAGGTCCGGGTGACGATACAGCGCGTTGCTGTCGAGGCCCAGTTTGGCGTCGAGGCAGTGAAGATTGCCTTCGTCAGTAATAACCAGCGGGTTGATCTCTAAAAGCGCCAGATCTTTGTCATGGAACAGCTTGGAGAGGCCTAGGAAAATCTTGGTGAACTGTTTGATCTGGTCGCCTTTCAGGCCCAGAGCAAACGCCAGTTCACGCGCCTGGTACGGCTGTGCGCCGACCAGCGGATCGATTTCGGCTTTAAGAATCTTTTCCGGCGTTTCTTCTGCAACCGTTTCGATCTCGACACCACCTTCAGTCGAGGCCATGAAGACCACGCGGCGGGTAGTACGATCGACGACGGCACCCAGATACAGCTCATCAGCGATATCGGTGCAGGTTTCAACCAGGATCTTGGCAACCGGCTGACCTTTTTCGTCAGTCTGGAAGGTCACCAGGTTTTTGCCCAGCCACTGCTCAGCAAATGCTTTTGCTTCGGCGGGATCTTTGATCAGCTTAACGCCGCCCGCTTTACCGCGACCACCTGCGTGAACCTGGGCTTTAACAACCCACATGTCGCCGCCGATTTTTTTACACGCTTCTACTGCTTCTTCGGGAGTGTCCACGGCAAAGCCTTTGGACACTGGTAGACCATAATCAGCAAACAGCTGTTTGCCTTGATACTCGTGAAGGTTCATCGATTCATGCCATTGGTTGCATGTGACTCGAACGACAACCCGTTTTAAAAACGGGCTGTCCCCGTACTTTCGCGCGCTATTTTACAACATGCCCGAAAGTGATGCGCCACCTTATGGTGGCGCTTGGTTGTTACCGCTGAACTTATTAACGCTTTTTACGATTAGCCATATGAATTGCATGGCCTTCCACCGCGAGAGCCGCTTCGTGAATCGCTTCAGAAGTACTCGGGTGGGCATAGCAGGTCAACGCCAAGTCTTCGGCACTGGAGCCAAATTCCATTGCGATAACGCCTTGGGCAATCAGCTCACCCGCGTGCTGGCTGACGATATGCATACCCAGAATGCGGTCGGTCTCGGCATCGGCAATAATCTTGGCCATACCTTCAGGCGCATTGTTGGCAAGCGCACGACCGTTGGCCGAGAATGGGAAAGAGCCCGTTTTAACTTCGATGCCTTTGGCTTTGGCATCCTGCTCGGTCATACCTACCCATGCCACTTCAGGCGAGGTGTAGATAACGCTGGGGATGGCATCGTAGTTCATTTCAGCTTTATGGCCGGCAATAATATCAGCCACCATAACGCCTTCTTCAGATGCTTTATGCGCCAGCATCGGTCCACGTACGCAGTCACCGATCGCATAGACGCTCGGGACATTGGTACGGCACTGATCATCAACGAAAATAAAGCCACGCTCGTCAAGCTCAACGCCTACGCCGTCGGCAATAACGCCTTGCGTATAAGGACGACGACCCACGCAAACAATCAGTTTATCGAAGGTCATTTCCTGCTCGCCGTCACCATCGGTGTACTTAACGACGACTTCACTGTCCTTAACCTCAGAACCGGTCACGCGTGCGCCCAGTTTGATGTCCAGTCCCTGTTTCTTGAGCAGCTTCTGGGTTTCTTTGGCAATCGCACCATCAACCATCGGCAGGAAGCTGTCCATGGCTTCAAGAACGGTAACGTCAGAACCTAAACGCTTCCAAACACTGCCCAGCTCTAAGCCGATAACACCGGCACCGATAACCCCCAGACGCTTGGGTACTTCGGTAAACTCGAGCGCGCCTGTCGATGTCACAATCAGGTCGTCGGTCAGCGGCGTCGGCGGAATTTCAACCGGTACGGAGCCTGCGGCGATAACGATGTTGTCAGCGGTGTAGGTTGTCGCATTGCCATCGTGGTCGGTTACTTCAACTTCTGTGGAAGAAGTAACTTTGCCTTTACCTTCCAGTGAAGTAACGCCATTCGCTTTGAACAGCGCGCTGATGCCGCCAACGTTCTTGTTAATGACCGAGTTTTTGAACTCGAGCATTTTGGCGATATTAGCCTTCGGCGCGTCGATTTCGATGCCTACTTCGGCAAAGTGATCGCGCGCTTCAACAAACTTATGCGACGTTTCAAGCAGCGCCTTAGAAGGAATACAGCCGACATTCAGGCAGGTACCGCCATGAACGGTTTTGCCTTCTTTATTGACCCATTTCTCAACACAGGCTGTTTTCAGGCCCATTTGTGCTGCACGAATAGCAGCAACGTAACCGCCAGGGCCAGCGCCGATAACGATCACATCAAACTTGTCAGCCATGTTGGCTCCTTTAGCTTGGTGCCCTTCTCCCGTTTTGACATTAGCCGGGAGAGGGGCTGTGTGCGATTGCATTAGAAGGTGACGCGTAAATACGCGAAGATACGTAGTGACTGTATCTTAGACGTCCAGCAGCAGACGTGCCGGATCTTCCAGCAATTCTTTAATGGTCACCAGGAATCGAACGGCGTCTTTGCCGTCGATCATACGGTGGTCATAGGAGAGCGCCAGGTACATCATAGGGCGAATCTCGACCTTACCGTTGATCGCCATCGGACGATCCTGGATCTTGTGCATGCCCAAGATAGCGGTCTGCGGCGGGTTGATGATCGGCGTCGACATCAGCGAACCGAAAGTGCCACCGTTAGTGATGGTAAAGGTACCACCGATCATGTCGTCCATACCCAGCTTGCCGTCACGACCACGTTTACCAAAGTCGACAATCGTTCTTTCGACGTCAGCAATTTTCATATTGTCCGTGTCGCGCAGTACCGGCACGACCAGACCGCGGTCAGTAGATACCGCCACGCCGATATCCTGGTAACCGTGATAAACGATGTCGGTACCGTCGATAGAGGCGTTAACGTCCGGGAAGCGCTTGAGCGCTTCAGAGGCCGCTTTAACAAAGAAGCCCATAAAGCCCAGTTTGATATCATGCGCTTTGAGGAAGGTATCTTTGTACTGCGCACGCAGGGCCATGATTTCAGTCATGTCCACTTCGTTGTACGTCGTCAGCATCGCCGCCGTTTGCTGCGCCTGAACCAGGCGCTTGGCGATGGTCTGGCGCAAGCGGGTCATAGGTACACGCTTCTCAGCACGCTCGCCTTCAGCCACAGGCGCCGCCGCTGATTTAGCCGGTGCAGCAGCAGGTTTGGCAGCACCTTTCTTGGCGGAGCCATCTTTCACGGCTTTTTGCACGTCTTCTTTCAGGACGCGACCACCTTTACCCGTACCTTCAATCTTGGCAACATCAAGGTCGTGCTCAGCAATCAACTTACGTGCAGCCGGTGCAACGATCTTATCGCCCATCTTCTCATCGCTGGCGCCATCGTCAGCAGAGGCGGCTGGCTCTTTATCAGCCGCTGTCGCTACGTCGCTACCGCCGCCTTCAGTGAAGACTGCAAGAATCGCTTCGGACTCAACCTGGCTGCCCTCATCGGCCTTAATTTCAGCCAAAGCACCGTCAGCCGGTGCTACGACTTCGAGCACAACTTTATCGGTTTCAATATCAGCCAGCACTTCATCGCGCTTAACCGCTTCGCCGACTTTCTTATGCCAGGTAGCAACGGTGCCTTCCTGAATCGACTCAGGGAAGCTCGGCGCCTTGACGTCATGCTGCTTACCGCCGCTGCTGGCTTGCTTCTCTTCCTGCTTGGCGTCTTTCTTTTCGTCGGATTTCTCTTCGGATTTTTCAGCGCCATCATCGTCAGAAGATTTTTCTTCTTTCTTACCGCTGTCGTCGCCTGAAGCACTGCCTTCACCGATTTTGCCAAGCACCTGCTCAGACTCGACGGTTTCGCCCTCTTCGGCCATCACGTCAGTCAGGGTACCCGCTTCCGGTGCAACGACCTCCAGCACCACCTTGTCGGTTTCGATTTCAACAATCAGTTCGTCACGTTCGACGCTGTCACCCGGCTTTTTATGCCACGCAGCCACAGTACCTTCGGCAACGGATTCCGGAAAGGTTGGCGCTTTGATCTCAGTAGCCATGTCGTTTCCCTTATGTGTTCTCTAAATCCGGTGGGCGCTTTATAGATTAAAAGCGTCTTCCACCAGTTGGCGCTGCTGTTCAGTGTGAACGGACATGTAGCCCGCTGCCGGTGCGGCAGAGGCAGGACGTCCTGCAAATTTCAACTCGCGTCCTAGGCCATCTTTAAGCATATCGGCCACTGTACGCATGTGGTGTTGACTTGAATACCAGGCGCCTTGATTCAATGGCTCTTCCTGACACCAGACAATATCTTCCACATTGGCATACGCCTGGAGCACTTCCAGAAGCTCTTCTTTCGGGAAGGGATAGAGCTGCTCAAGACGAATAATCGCCGTATCGTTACGCTCATTCTCTGCGCGCCAAGCCGCCAGGTCATAATAGACCTTGCCTGAACACAGAATCACACGCGTTACCTCTTCAGCAACCAGATCCGCTTGATCCGGCAATACCATTTGGAATTTGCCGTGGGCAAGATCTTCAAGGCTCGATACCGCTTCTTTATGACGCAGAAGCGACTTAGGCGACATAACGATCAACGGCTTACGCAGCGGGCGAATAACCTGACGACGCAGCAAGTGATAAATCTGCGCAGGCGTTGTGGGTACGCACACCTGCATGTTGTGCTCAGCGCACATTTGCAGGAATCGCTCCAGTCGGGCAGACGAGTGCTCTGGACCCTGACCTTCATAGCCATGGGGTAGCAACATCGTCAGGCCACACAGCCGGCCCCACTTGGTTTCACCCGATGAAATAAACTGGTCGACCACCACCTGGGCACCATTAAAGAAATCACCAAACTGGGCTTCCCAGATAACTAGATCATTTGGCGCTGTGGTCGAGTAGCCGTATTCAAACGCCAGCACGGCCTCTTCCGAAAGGTAAGAGTCATGAATCGTGAACGTCGGCTGGCCATCGGCCATGTTTTGCAGCGGCACATAGGTAGAGCCATCTTTCTGGTTATGTACCACGGCGTGACGGTGCGAGAACGTACCGCGGCCTACATCCTGACCGGTAATCCGGATGGGATGGCCTTGTTCCAGCAAAGTGGCATAGGCCAGCGTTTCTGCAAAGCCCCAGTTCATGGCCATGCCACCGGCCTGCATCTTGCGACGGTCTTCGTAAATCTTGGCTACCTGACGCTGCACTTCGACCCCATCCGGAATCTCGCACATTTTCGCAGCCAGCTGCTGAAGACGCTTCATGTCAAAAGACGTGTCGGCATCGCCAGACCACTCATGCCCCAGGTACGGCGCCCAATCCACAAACAGGGATGTATTAGGCTCCTGCACCAGCGCATTGGCAACGTGGTTACCCGCGACCAAGTCATCGCGATAGGTTTCCATCATTGCTTTGGCGTCGTCTTTAGATAAAACACCCTGCTCAACCAGACGCTGCGCATAAACTGTGCGCGTTGAAGAATGGTCTTTGATCTTGGCGTACATTAGTGGCTGCGTACCGGAAGGCTCATCGGCTTCGTTGTGCCCACGGCGACGGTAGCAGACCAAATCAATGACAACGTCTTTTTTGAACTGCTGACGGTAATCCAACGCCACTTGGGTAGCATGGATAACGGCGTCAGGATCATCACCATTAACGTGAAAGATAGGCGCTTGAACCATCTTGGCGATGTCAGTGCAGTACTCAGTAGAACGAGCATCCAGGGGATTAGACGTCGTAAAGCCCACCTGGTTATTGATGACGATATGAATCGTCCCGCCAGTTTTATAGGCCCGGGTCTGAGACATCTGAAATGTCTCCATGACCACACCTTGACCAGCAAAAGCAGCATCACCATGAACATTGATGGGTAAAACTTTATCCCCTGCGGGATCTTTGCGGCGGTCTTGACGTGCACGTACCGACCCTTCAACCACCGGCGCTACGATTTCCAGATGCGACGGGTTGAACGACATGGCCAAGTGGACTTCGCCACCAGGTGACATGACGTTAGAGCTAAAGCCTTGGTGATATTTCACGTCGCCAGAACCACGCTCAATCACTTTCTTGCCGTCGAACTCGTCAATCAAATCAGCGGGATTTTTACCCAGAATATTGACCAACAAGTTAAGGCGACCGCGGTGCGCCATACCGATAACGACTTCCTTTGTACCATAACCGCCAGCACGCTGGATAAGCTCGTCCATCATAGGTACAAAGACTTCACCGCCTTCAAGACCAAAGCGTTTGGTACCTGGATATTTAGACGCCAAGTAAGTTTCCAAGCCTTCCGCAGCGGTCAGACGCTCAAGTACATGCTTGCGAACATCGTCACTAAACTTGGGAGCACTGCGTACTGATTCGAAGCGACGTTGTAGCCAACGTTTTTCTTCGGTGTCCACAATGTGCATGAACTCGCAGCCGATGGAGCGACAGTATGTCTTCTCCAGCGCATCCACGATGTCACGCAGCGGGGCCTTATCAATACCCAGGAAAAATGAACCGGTCTGGAACTCTGTATCAAGATCAGCTTTCGTCAGCTGATGAAATGACAAATCGAGGTCAGGGACGGGGGTGGGATTGCGCAGTCCTAGCGGATCGATATCGGCCTTTTGATGGCCACGAAAGCGATACGCATTGATCAGCTGCAGGACTTTAACCTGCTTTTTGTTCTCACCGCTATCGGCAGCGGCGACTACCCGACCAGGACGGCTTTCGCGGCCTAACTGGTAGAACTGATCACGAACGGGGCTTAGTGGAACATCGTGGGAGGCACTGCCCTCGGAACTGGGTAGCTGATCAAAATAGCTACGCCATTCGTCGGGAACAGCATCGGGATCGGCGAGGTACTGCTCGTAAAGCGCTTCCACGTAGTGGACATTGCCACCACTAACGTGAGAGGAACGCCACATTAACTCCATTATGCCTTGTTGCATCTCTCGGTCACCCTGCACTGATGGGGTGGTATCGGCATCGCTGCAAAAACGCAACGACATCGCTATTGCCCTGCCGGCGGGGCGGAACATTTGCCGGCGGCATCGGCTCAAAGCCGGAAGCCCTACTTATCTAGCGGTTCTTAATCAGTTCATGCTCAAAAGCCGGTACGTACAGCACCGGCTTTTAAACGTGTCTGGTCATAAGCTGCGACGCGTCGCCGCACCTTATGACAAACCCTATGATAACAAGCGAAGCGCCACGATTTAAGTAGCAAAGCGATACAAGTTGCGTGGCAATCGCTTTTTATTTGCTCAAAGGGTACTTACGTTGCATCCGCAAGCAGCATTTCACGGATTTTACCGATGGCGCGCGTCGGATTTAAGCCTTTCGGGCAAACTGCTACACAGTTCATGATGCCGCGGCAGCGGAACACTGAGAACGGATCTTCCAGATCGGTCAAGCGCTCGCGGGTTGCTGTATCACGCGAATCTGCCAGGAAGCGATAAGACTGTAGCAGGCCGGCAGGCCCGACAAACTTATCGGGGTTCCACCAGAACGACGGGCATGAGGTGGAACAGCAGGCGCACAAGATACACTCGTACAGGCCGTCCAACTTTTCACGGTCTTCGGGCGACTGCAAGCGCTCAATGGCGGGTGCTGGCGTTTCATTTTGCAGGTACGGCTGAATACGCTCGTACTGCTTATAGAAAATCCCCATATCCACAACCATATCGCGGATAACCGGCAAGCCAGGTAGCGGGCGCAAAGTCAGCTTGTTGTTTTTCACAACATCTGACAGCGGCGTAATACACGCCAAGCCGTTTTTGCCGTTCATGTTCATACCATCAGAGCCACAAACCCCTTCACGGCAGCTACGACGGAACGCCAGGCCACTATCCTGCTCTTTCATCAGGTGCAGTACATCCAGCACCATGATGTCGCGCCCTTTGGTATCAACTTGAAACTCCTGCATATAAGGCGCGGAGTCGGTTTCCGGATTATAACGGTATACGGATACCTGAAGATTGGACATTATAACTCCCTCTCGTCAATACGAAGCTTAGTAGGTACGAACCTTAGGTTCGAACGTATCAACAGTTTTTGGCTTAAAGTTAACATCGCGCTGCTTCAGCTCTTTCGTTGCGGGGAAGTAGAGCGAGTGTTTCAGCCAGTTGACGTCATCACGGTCCGGGTAGTCGTAACGCGAGTGGGCACCGCGGCTCTCTTTACGCTCAAGGGCAGCAATCGCCGTTGCTTCGGCCACTTCCATCAGGTTATCAAGCTCTAACGCTTCTACACGAGCAGTGTTGAAAGCGTTGGATTTGTCAGGCAAATGCGCATTGGCGATACGCCCACGCAGGTCGGCAAGCTTTTGAACACCTTCAACCATGTTTTTCTCTTCACGGAATACACCGAAAGAGTTCTGCATGATGTCCTGAAGCTCCGCCTTCAGCGCAGGAATACTCTCGCCACCTTCAGACTCATTCCAGCGGGTGATGCGCTTCATAGCGGATTCGATATCAGACTCGGAAGCGTCTAGGTACTCAATACCTTCGTTCAACGCGCCTTCGATAAACATGCCAGCCGCACGTCCAAAGACCACCAAATCAAGCAAAGAGTTCCCGCCCAGACGGTTAGCGCCGTGAACTGATACACAGGCTGCTTCACCACAGGCAAATAGACCGTTGATAATCTGGTCGTTGCCGCTTTCGTCCTGCAGAATCGCCTGACCATGAATGTTGGTCGGAATACCGCCCATCATATAGTGACAGGTAGGTACGACCGGAATCGGGTCTTTTGCCGGATCAACATGTGCGAAGGTTTTGGAAAGCTCAACGATACCCGGCAGGCGCTTGCCTAGAACTTCTTCGCCCAAGTGATCAAGCTTCAGGAAGACGTGATCGCCCTTCTCGCCACAGCCGCGGCCTTCCAGAATCTCCATCACCATGGAGCGCGCCACCACGTCACGACCCGCCAGGTCTTTCGCGTTGGGCGCGTAACGCTCCATAAAGCGCTCGCCGTCTTTATTGATCAGGTAGCCACCTTCACCCCGGCAACCTTCAGTCACAAGCGTCCCCGCACCGTAAATACCGGTCGGGTGGAACTGCCACATTTCCATGTCCTGCATCGGGAAGCCGGCACGCAGTGCCATACCAATACCGTCACCCGTATTGATCAGCGCATTGGTAGTAGAGGCGTAGATACGGCCTGCACCACCCGTCGCCAGCACGGTCGCTTTCGATTTAACGTGAACGACCTCACCGGTTTCAATGCACATAGCGATACAGCCAACCACGTCACCGCTGGCATTCTTCACCAGATCAACCGCGTACCACTCATTCAAGAACGTCGTGTTGTTCTTCAGGTTATTCTGGTAAAGCGTGTGTAGCAGTGCGTGGCCAGTACGGTCAGCCGCTGCACAGGTACGTGCTGCCTGACCGCCTTCGCCAAAATTCTTGGACTGGCCACCGAACGGACGCTGATAGATACGGCCATTATCAAAGCGAGAGAACGGCAAGCCCATGTGCTCAAGCTCAAATACGGCTTTAGGGCCTTCAGAACACATGTACTCTGACGCGTCCTGGTCAGCGATATAGTCGCCGCCTTTAACGGTGTCGTACATGTGCCAGCGCCAGTCATCATTAGGATCTGATGATGCAATAGCACAGGTAATACCACCCTGAGCAGAAACAGTATGGGAGCGTGTCGGGAACACTTTAGATAAAACGGCTGTCTTCTTACCGGATTTAGCCAGCTCCAGAGCAGCGCGCAGGCCAGCGCCACCGCCACCAATGATAATGGCGTCAAACGTCAGGCTACGAAGGTTAGACATGGATCAAGCTCCCCACAGAATTTGAATGCCCCACACCAGGTATACGAAGATGGCCAGAATGATCAGCGTCTGGGCACCTACGCGCAGTAGAGTGGACTTAAGGTAATCGGTGGTTACGGTCCACAGGCCAATCCAGGCGTGCGCTGCGATAGAGATAAAGGCTAACAGCGAGAAGATCCGCATCCACGTTTGGTTAAACAGACCGCTCCAGGTGTAGTAGTCAAGGTCTGGATGCAACAGCAGGTAGGCCACCATAAAGACCGTATAAACGGCCAGTACGACCGCGGAAACGCGCTGCATCAGCCAGTCAGACAGCCCGCTACGGCCAAAACTTGTGATGTTGGTTACCATACCCAAACTCCTGCCAGAATAATCAGAACCGCACTGACCACTACGGTGATCTGTGCTTTTTGCACACTACCTTCTAGCGTCACGCCAATATCTGCATCCATTAACAGGTGTTTAATACCTGCCACAAAATGGAACGCCAAAGCAGATAGCAGACCCCATGCAATGAACTTCGCCAATACGTTATTGGCTAGCGCATTGCTAACAGCATCAAAGCCTGCCGGAGATGACAGTGACTTACCCAGCGCCCAAAAAGCGAAAATCAGGCCCACGAACAAAATAACCCCCGTAACACGGTGGGTAATCGACGTCAGTGCCGGAAGTGGGAAGTGTATCGTTGTTAGATCTAAATTTACGGGTCGTTTGCTATTCACGGCTTATACACACTCTCTTGGCCCGCTCTGCGACAGGTCGGGCATAGCCCGAGCGGGCAGTGGTTGCTGGAAGGGGCTCGGCCGTTTGCCAAGTCTGGCACGACCACCTACCTGCCGGTCGCGCGCCGTGGATTATAAGAACCTTCGCCCCTGCTGACAAACCGATCTCGGACCTAACTCGACTATAGAGCAAAAAAAAAGCTATCAACCCGAGTCGATTTTGCGTTGCAGCATCGATATAGTGACAGAGCTGAGATGATTTGATAAGCCTGTTAAGGAGTCGTCAAACCTCTGACACTTCGCTACTATAACGAGCAGCAACTATATACAAGTATTGTTCACAATAATAATTTTGCATAACTACGCTTGTACGTTTGATATGCATAAAATTTTCACATGACGTTTTGCAGCGATGACGCCTAGCGTTTTGACTAATTGACAAAATGTCGCACGCTTCTATAGTGGGCAAGCCTTTTCGCCGGCGCGGTCTGCGAAACAATGACTTTACGTCCAACCCGAATCCGAAAGGAGGCCAGCATGGCTGACAGGAAAGCAACATTGACGGTAGACGGTCTCGATAAATCGATCGAGCTACCCATGTATTCCGGCACACTTGGCCCTGACGTTATTGACGTTCGTGGACTAGGTGCTGAAGGCCTGTTTACCTACGATCCCGGCTTTATGGCCACCTCTTCCTGCCAATCTGCCATTACCTATATTGATGGCGGCAAGGGCGTACTGCTACACCGCGGTTACCCCATTGACCAACTGGCGAAAGAGTCCAACTTTGTTGAACTAAGCTACACTCTGCTGTTTGGTGAGCTGCCTAACGATGAGCAGTATGCGGATTTCGCGGCACGTATCCGCAACCACACGATGGTGCACGACCAAATCAACAACTTCTTCAAAGGGTTCCGCCGTGATGCGCACCCCATGTCGATTCTTTGTGGCGTAGTCGGCGGCTTGGCGGCCTTTTACCATGACCACATGGACATCACCAAAGAAGAAGACCGCATTATCAGCGCTATTCGTTTGATTGCCAAAATGCCTACTCTGGCGGCCATGTCGCACAAGTATAATGTTGGCCAGCCGTTTAACTATCCGCGCAACGACCTGAGCTATGCAGAGAATTTTCTCTACATGATGTTTAGCAACCCGTGCGAAGAGTACAAAATCAACCCGGTCTACGCGAAAGCGATGGATCGCATTTTCATGCTGCATGCCGATCATGAGCAGAATGCGTCCACCTCTACCGTACGCCTGGCAGGCTCTACCGGTGCCAACCCGTTTGCATGCATCAGTGCGGGTATCGCTGCACTATGGGGCCCAGCACACGGCGGCGCTAACGAAGCCGTACTGGCGATGCTTGATGAGATCGGCGACGACTCTGAAGAGAACATCCAGCGCTTTATTGATAAGGCAAAAGACAAAGAAGACCCGTTCAAGCTGATGGGCTTTGGTCACCGCGTATATCGCAACTTTGACCCTCGCGCCAAGGTAATGAAAGAGACCTGCGACGAAGTGCTTGCCGAACTAGGCATGGCTAACGATCCGCAGCTCAAAATTGCCAAACGCCTTGAACAAATTGCGCTGGAAGATGAATACTTCGTCGAGCGTAAGCTCTACCCGAACGTCGACTTTTACTCAGGCATCATTTTGAAAGCGATGGGCATTCCCACCAATATGTTCACGGTTATCTTTGCCGTGTCGCGCACCATTGGCTGGATCTCTCATTGGCACGAAATGCTGAGCGAAAGTTATAAAATCGGTCGGCCTCGCCAGCTTTACATCGGCCACGACCAACGTGATTACCCGAAGAAATAAATTTTCGTCGGCGCACATCTAAATGAAGAAGGCCACCCTCGGGTGGCCTTCTTGGTTTACGTGCCTGCGTGCTTCTATATGGCCACTCCTTTTAACTCTCCACCTTATCTTTTGGCCATCACTACCCTACCTTATTGACGCCCCCTGTACGCACCTTTCAATGGGCCACTAAGCCAACTAGCCATACTTCAACCAAGATCTGTTCAAACGTCTATATCCCACCCTCTCAATAGACGAAAGCACCAGCCAAAAGGCTCGCAATAGGCTGTAATAGCGCTTGACTTTTTAAGGAGCCAGGATAGAAAAATGTTTTCCACACTATCTGTGGATAAGCTTGTTCATAACCTCGCAGGAATGCCCCACAATCGCCATGAACAGTGACCTAGCCTTAGATTGGTTATTTTTTAACCTCTCGTAAGTAATTGTTTTTAAACAAGATAAGCTATTTTGAATATTTTTCGCGGGTGCAGCAAGGGGTTGTGCACAACCTGCCCAAAGGATCACCAAAAGTGGACAAGTCAAGCAAAAAAACCGCAATTAAAGTGAGGATTTAGCCGTTTTTCAGACTAACAGGCAGGCAAAAACGCAGCGAATGAATTAACTCATTGCCACATTGATATCGGGATAGGAAAGTATAAAAAGAGATGGCGTCCCATAGGGGGTTCGAACCCCTGTTACCGCCGTGAAAGGGCGGTGTCCTAGACCACTAGACGAATGGGACGTTACGACAAATCTACTTAATTGGTGGAGCCTAGCGGGATCGAACCGCTGACCTCAACACTGCCAGTGTTGCGCTCTCCCAGCTGAGCTAAGGCCCCACATGTCTTGAAGACGGAGCGTATAGTACTGATTACGCTTGCCTTCGTCAACCTCTCAATCAAAGGAAAACGCCACCCTCTTAGTAGCTACATAAAGATGGCGTTTTCTGCAGCGATTAGCTTATCGAATTACAGGTCGCGATACTCTTTCTCAAAGCGCTTCGCCTGTTTCTTGGAAACGCCGCCCAGTACATCAATAGCACTGCGCAGGCGCGCGCGGGTTACATCTGAGCCTAGTATCGCCATGGCATCCATAACGGATGTACTTGAGGCACTTCCCGTAATGGCGATAAACACAGGCGCCAGGAACGCTTTCATTTTAAGCTCAAAGTGTTCAGCGAGGCTTTTCACCTCTTCCAGTAGAGCTTCTTTATGCCAGGCTGGCACGACCTCAAGGCGCCAGACCAAAAACTGCAGCAGTTTTACCAGCTCCTCTTTATCCAGCTTCACGCTATCAAAATCATCTTCGCTGAGCGCAGGCAACCCGGAGAAAAAATGCCCGGCCAGCGGCATTACTTGTGAAAGCGTTTCTACCCGTGGGCGCACCTGCGGCAGAATCTGCTTCACATAAGCGTCATTGAACGCCCATTCGCGCAGCGCGTTAAGTAGCGCATCGTCATCTAGATCCTCACGAATATAAACGCCGTTGAGCCAGGTGAGCTTTTCAAGATCAAATACCGGCCCGCCCAGCGATACTCGCTGGATATCAAACTCAGCCATCATATCGGATAGGCTAAATTTCTCGCGTTCATCGGGCATGGACCAACCCATGCGACCCAGGTAATTGGTAACTGCTTGGGGTAAAAAGCCCATACGGCGATAGTAATTAATCGACGTGGGGTTTTTACGTTTAGAAAGCTTGGACTTGTCGGGATTACGCAACAGCGGCATATGACATAGCTCAGGCATATCCCAACCAAAATATTCATACAACAGCTGATGTTTCGGCGCCGAGTTAATCCACTCTTCACCGCGTAGAACGTGAGTAATGTCCATTAAATGGTCATCGACGACGTTCGCCAGATGATAGGTAGGCATTCCGTCGGACTTGAGCAGTATCTGCGCATCGACCTGAGCCCACTCCACTTCAATCGTGCCACGCAGCATATCATTAACTACGCAGACGCCTTCGCCTGGCACCTTCATGCGTACTACGTAGGGCCAATCTTCTTGCTCACGACGAGCTACTTCCGCTTCATCCAAGGCCAAATCGCTTGGTTTCAGGGCCAGCTGCAAACCTTCGGCCTTACGGGATTCACGCAGCTCATCTAACTCTTCTGCGGTTCGGAAACATTTAAAGGCATGCCCGGCATCCAGCAACTGCTGAGCGTACTTCGCATAAATATCGCCACGCTCACTTTGGCGATAAGGGCCATGCGGGCCACCAACATCGGGACCTTCATCCCACTCAAGGCCTAGCCAGCGTAAGGAATCCAGAATCATTTGCTCTGACTCAGGCGTCGAGCGCACGCGATCCGTGTCCTCAATGCGCAAGATAAACTGGCCGCCATGCTGACGCGCAAAGCATAAATTGAACAGCGCAATATAAGCCGTACCAACGTGGGGGTCTCCTGTTGGGGAGGGTGCAATGCGAGTACGTACAGTCATGAAGACATCCTTAATAGCGAGAAAGCGTGGCGATATTATACCTACCCTACGCGCAACCAACAGCGTCATAAAGGGAACGACTAGCGTATAAAAGCGTCATATAAAAAGTCATAAGGTTATAGATTACAAGATGCGCGACATTGCACAATCGCTTAGTATGTCGCCGCGCCTATGATCGGCGATCATGCTGATAAAAAGTGTTTAAACACACCCAGCATGCCCACATCACCGCGCTTGCGGTGGAAGTAAACAGAACGAGCTGATAAAGCTCACTTATAGGAAATCGAAATGGAATCGCTAGGCTCACGAATCAAGCAATTGCGGCTTCGGGCCAAGCTAAATAAAGCTGCCCTAGCACGCAACGTTGGCGTGTCGGATGTCACTATCTCTTACTGGGAATCAGGCGCAATTAAGCAAATCGGTCATGAGCGCTTAGTCGCACTTGCCGAAGCGCTCGACTGTTCGCTTGCCACCCTGTTAGAAGGTGACACTGCTCCTCAACTATTGACGTTGACGCACACTGGCCCCCTCCCCTGGGAACAGGTACAGGCAACGACAATTACCGTGCCGCATCACCTGTCTTTAAACATTGACTGGAAGGCGCCATGCGTTATGGCCACTCCCGGTCCTGACACAGACTTCGCCCCTGTTGCAGCGAATGATCTACTGCTACTGGGTCCGACGCATGTGTTTCATAAAGCAGGGCATTACCTTATAAAACGTGATGATCGCTTTGTCCTTGAGCACTTTGCAAAAGCGCCCTCTGACACTGCTATTCACGCCGTACTACTCGCCCATTGGCGTTCTGTCTAAAGCATCCCCCTCCCCATAATATTTTAATGAACTTCCACCTGGTCACGTGTTCGTCTTGGTTCATCCCCCACCAAGAAACGGCGTGAGTAGGTGGCCAACTGTCCTAACCCATGGCGGGATTGGCTTACCAGCTCTCCCGCCAAATGCTCCCCACGGCGACCAATGCGATCTTGCACAGCCTCAGGCTGTACGCTTGCTGCGGAAAGCTGCACGCTTACTACATAAGTGCCATCCGGCAAACCGCTTCCCGAACCGAACGGGCCAGCACTGAAGCGACCATTATTTACATTGGTACGCGCATGCCAACGAACTCGACTTACTTCACGCTCTACAATGATCTGCACCTGCGCCTGATCAGGAAGATTGGTTTCGCCTTCAACCATTAAACGCCGGTCAGTGCGCAAGGAAACAGATGTCGAGATCGCCACCTCTAAAGGCGCGACCGATGCCTGCTCAACGTTTTTTGGCGCATCAGCAGGTAGAACGTTGCTGGATGTCTGATCCGATCGTTCACGAAGCGGTTCATGCTCCTCGTCACCACAACCTGCGATCAATAGCGACACGACCATTACTAAACCCACACCCGCTTGTAGCTTATACATAATGCTTCCTCGACAACGGCAGTTTACAGATTATCACTGCAGCCCTAAGACCACAGTGAATTAGGCCGTTCACGAAGTAAATTAAGTCGCCCAGCAGTGGCCTTTGCCATTGCGTTGACCTAACAGCGCTTTTATTTCATTTCAAAACCACGCTCGATCAGGAAGTCACGCATATGCGGACGCAGCTTGTTATCAAATAGCGGCTTTAGGTTTTGCGACCAGTCGGAATGTTTATTACCACTGCTACGCGATTGATAATACGTCTGCATGGTGTCATCAAACGCTTGCACCTGCGCGCTGTCGTCACTGTAGTAGTCTTCTTTTAAAATAGCCTCAACCGGCAGGCGGGGCTTTACTTCTGGCTCATGGGCCGGGTAGCCAAGGCACATACCAAATACGGGGTAAACATGCTCAGGCAGCTTTAAAAGATCGCTGACAGCCTGTGGATTATTGCGGATCCCGCCGATATAACAGATGCCCAACCCTTCGGATTCAGCGGCTGTCGCGACATTCTGGGCCATTAAAGCGGTGTCTACCGTGGCTACCAGCAGCTGCTCGGTCATTCCGCGTACGACGTTGGAACCCGCTCGCTCAGACGCCTCGGTTGGGCGTTTCATATCGGCACAGAAGACCAGAAAATCTGCACAGCTGGCAATATATGACTGCCCCCCCGCCAGCTCAGCAATCTGCTCGCGGTTAGCTGCGTTTTTGACATGAATAACCGTGTATGCCTGAACATGGCTGGACGTTGCAGCGCCTTGCCCTGCCTGGATAAGCTCGATCAGTAATTCGTGCGCAACGGGGCGATCGCTGAATTTTCGAATGGAGCGGTGGGATTTCAAGAGTTTAATAACGTCGTTCATGGTTCCTCGTCTAAATAGAGTATCGCTTATCGAACATTAGAATTGCACAGCACCACGCCGCTAGCTTACTGCTAAACGTTTCACCAAATAAGATGCAATATATTAGGCCTCAAGAAAAAGTATAGTGGGCCTGCTAGCGAAGCTGGCTATCTTTACTACCTCGACGATTATAACTGCCAGCATTCGACTGTTTTTTATCGTGCTCGTTCTGACAAGCAACGCATAGCCGTACACCGGGAACAGCAATACGGCGTGCCTCAGGGATCACCCCATCACACTCTTCACAATATTTACGACTTTCCCCCCGAGGGAGTCGGCTGCGAGCCAGCTCAACGGCATCGTCCAGCGTTCTTTCGATTTGCTCTTGTTCGGCACCATCCTTTGCCCATCCGCCTGCCATTATCTATCTCCTGTTTATTGGCCTACCTATCAAGATAGCAATAATAAGTCTTGCTGCTTAACAACGGAGAGTTTTGCTGATGTCGTAAAGCTGATTGATAAGCAGGTGGAGCCAAGCGTTAAATATTAGAGCGACAGACCAACAACCAAATAGGCGGCCAGAGAGAACAGAGCAACGGTCAATGCAAACGGGATTTGGGTTTTAATATGGTCAATGTGATCAGAAGCCGCCCCAGTGGACGCAAGCACCGAAGTGTCCGATAGCGGTGAGCAGTGATCTCCGAACACTCCTCCACCGGCTACGGCAGCAACCGTTGCATATATCAGCGGGGTAAGCACATCGCCACTAAAATTAAATGCCAGAGGCACTGCCAGCGGCATCATGATCGCGAAAGTACCCCAGGATGAACCTGTTGAAAAAGCTACCAATGCCGCAATTAGAAACGTCATGGCGGGCAACAGCGAAGGCGTAAGCCAGCCCGAGGAAATTTCCACGATATAGCTGGCGGTGCCCATATCCTTGGAAAGCTGATTAAGCGAATAAGCCAGCGCAAGAATAATAATGGCCGGCATAACGCCTTTCATTCCTGAAATTGCTGTTTTCATGATGTCGTTAAAGGGGATGCCTTGCAGGCGCATTACAACGCCCAGGAATACCGCAGCGGCCAAAAAAGCTTCCATGGTTTTAGCAGAACCCATGACAATGAAAGTTCCTACCGCGACACCAATAACAATCATTACCGGGGCAAAAAAGTTTAACAGTAGCCCCGTACGTGCGCCTTCATAGGCGGGAATTTCCGTCAACTCCTCACCCACCAGGGGCTCGGCACCATCGCGAAGCACTTTTCCTTCTTCTTGCGCACGCTTTTCGGCCTGACGCATGGGCCCAAATAGAGGAATGATGCCAATTATCACCAGGCCCACCATAAGTACAGAAAGCCAGGCATAGAGGTTAAAAGGGATCGCATTAAGAAATACGCCCATCGCCTGCCCGGCAGTTTCAATGGGCCCCATACCAATCAGCAGGCCAGAGATAAATACGGCCCACCCGGTGATTGGAACCAATACGCTGACCGGTGCGGATGTTGAGTCGGCAATATAGGCAAGCTTTTCACGGGAGACCCTGTAGCGGTCAGTCAAACCGCGCATCGTACTACCCACGAACAAGGGGCTGAAATAGTCGCTAAAGAAGACAAACATACCCATCAGCCAGGCTATGAGCTGAACGCGGACACGTGTTAAGGCGCGACGCTCAACCCAAGCCGTAAAGTTTTGGATGGCTCCGGTGCGCTGAAAGAAAGCAATGACCGTACCAATGAACAACTCGAGAAGCAGTATCCAGGAGAAGCTGGTCGTGCCCAACGTTTCCTTTAACAGGGTGGGAAAGCCCATCAAGCCATTCCCCAGTGTAATCACGCCGACAAAGCAGGCCACTGCTAATGAGAAAACGGTATTACGCGTAATAAATGCCAGGATAATAGCTAACGTGGCAGGAAGAATGGACAGCAATCCGATATGTGCTTGGGGATCCATAGGAATCTCTCTGTTTTTATAAGGAAGGAGCTTTCAAGTTTCACGTTTTGCTTTACGACGCTCGATACCGCTTTTTAAATAGAACCCCAGCTTGCGTATCGGGCTCGGGGGCATCCAGCTGGCTTTACCAAATAGCGATGCAATATCCTCAACCGGTAAACCTAACGCATGGCGCGCCAGGGCATCCCCCAAATAGGTGCCTTTGACTATTCCCCCACCGTTACACCCAGCCGAGACATACAGGCCTGACTGCAGTTCACCCCAAAACGGCGCGCCGTTATACGTCAGGCCCGTGGTTCCGCCCCACATCTTGTCGAAATGCACAGGGCCAAGCTCAGGATAGCGAGCCTCAAGACTGGCTTTCAGCTCAGCCTCAATAAGTGCATTGTCAGCCTCTTTTTCGTAGCTATAACGTGAGCGAATCATCAGCCGTCCATCACTGGTGGTTCGCAGCGTACAACCCAGGCGGTGCGCCGGCAGTAGTCCCCATTGCTCACTAATAATGCGCTGCTGGTCGGCGCTAGAGAGAGGAGGCGTTAATGCTGCATACGTATAGATGGCCGTTAACCGCGAGGTGTCAGCACCTAATGCACGCGAGAACGCATTGTTGGCAAGAATGACGGTTGGCGTTTTAACTTCGCCTTCAGGCGTGATTACGCGCCAGCCAGCGCCATCAGGTAAAACGCCGATAGCCGGTGAGCGTTCAAATAGCTGAATGGCAGGATCAAGGTTATCCACCAAGCCGGTGATCAGTGCAGCCGGTTGCACCAGATAGCAATCCGGCGAATAAAGCCCCTGCTGGTAGTAATTAGTGCCCAGCCGTTCATAAAGCTCAGCCTTATCAATAGCTTGATAGCTTAAGCCAGCCCCTTCGAGAAACTCACGGTATTGGTGTAGCGCATGCTGCCCAATATCGCTACGTGCCGCTCGATAGGTGCCGCTATGATGAAGCTGGCAATCAATGCCATATTGCTCGACTCGCTCACGCAATAGCGCCATCGTTTGGCGACTAAGCGCGTTCAACTTGGCCATACGCGCCAATTCATTGGGATGCGCGTCATTAGCTAGCGCCACTTCAAGCATGAAACCAGAATTTCGCCCAGGGCTACCTTCACCGATGCTATCGGCTTCAAGTAACGTAACGCGGTCTTGGGAATGATGTTTTTGCCACGCCATCGCCGCAGCCACACCCGTATAACCAGCGCCAATAATCACCACGTCGGCGACGTCAGAGCCTTGAAGAGATGGTTTTTCCTGGCGCGTGGGTAGCCAGTCGTTCCAGCCGCAACTTCGCTGGTGAGTAGGGTGAGTGGGTAGTGACATGGTAGTTATTCCAGATAAAGTAATCCGTGGGCCTGATCAATCATTTCGCGAACCTCAGAGTGCATGTTTTCCAGAACCTCTTTGCGGTGAGTGTCCGTCATGCGCGACTTGAGCATTGAGCAGCTCATCGCGCCCAACGGGTGCCCGCTATGATCAAGAATGGGAATAGCTAGCCCGGCGTATTCGGGCAGCAAAGAGCCTTCAACGCCCCGCGCAAATCCGTGCTCCTTTAGGTGGGTAATTTCAACGTTGACTGCCGCAATGGAAATCCCATACTCATTCAGAAGAGTTTCTGCATTGCGGCTTAATATGTCTTGTTGCTCTTCAACGGGAAGGTAAGCGAGCAGCGCAATAGAGGCTTGCCCTACGCCTAACGGCACACGTCCCCCCGTCGCTCGTACAAAACTGCCAACAGGATAGGCGCCGTTTTGGACTTCCAGGCAGACCGCATTAACGCCATCCTGAGCAAACAGATAAAAACTATCCCCAAGCCGTTGGGCTAGCGCCAATAACCTGGGACGAGACAAGTCACGAAGCCCCGCCCCATTACCCGCCTGAGCACCTAGCACCAGGAGTTCGTAACCCAATAGATAACGGCCTCTAACAGGTGATGATCGCAAATAACCTTGCTGCTTAAGGCTTTTCAGCAAGCGATAAAGTGTGGGACGACTGAAGTCAAGCGCCGTTAAATAGTCGTCGATGCTTGCACCACGGTGGCCACCCTGCGCCGTCACTTTTAGTATCTGCATTGCATGAATCAGCGTGGCGGGCCCAGCACGATGAGATTGCTCATAAGTTGACATGGTTTTTATCATTATTGGCTTCTTTGTTTTAAAACATAACAAGACAAAACGACCAATTCATCTCACATAGTGAGACATGCAAATTAATACAATAAAACGACTTTTCCTTTGATGGAGAGTCAAAGGCGGAGTGTGATTAAAATCGTGTCTGACGTGATGAGCTAGATAGCAAGCACTAGACCGTAAGTGATCTTATAAGGCAGAAAAGGCGCTCAAAAGTGGCATCTGAGTTAACGTTCATACGCTTAAAAAATCAGATATTTTCTTGTCGGCGCAGACGTTATGCCGCCGCAGGCTATACTCTTTGTACTCCCCTTGAAATATAACGATGCTAGGAAGCCGCCATGAACAACATTACGCCGAATGCGCCTGGTCAAGAGTGGGATGCTGGCCAATATGCTAGAAATGCTGACTTTGTTTCCAAACTGGGTAGTGATGTCGTTAAGCTGCTCTCGCCTCAACCGGGCCAACGCATTTTAGACTTGGGCTGCGGTGACGGTGCATTAACTGAGCAATTGATGCAGCTCGGCGCCGATGTGTTAGGCGTTGATACCTCAGAGGACATGGTGGAGGCCGCCCGCCAACGCGGGATTACCGCGCGTCTGGTTGATGCGCACGACCTTCCATTTGATCACGAATTTGATGCCGTTTTTAGCAACGCTGCTCTGCACTGGATGCTTGACCCACAAGCGGTTCTGTCTGGCGTTAAGCGTGCATTGAAACCGGGCGGTCGGTTTGTCGCTGAGTTTGGTGGGCACGGTAACGTTGCGGCCATTTGCACCGCACTGATTGCGTCGCTTCAGTTTCGAGGGGTTAGCGCTCGCGGGCGGCATCCATGGTATTTCCCAACCACCGAAGAGTACGCCCACTTACTACAAACCGTTGGATTTCAGGTGGATTCCATCGAGCTGATCCCTCGCCCTACTGCGTTACCTACAGGCATGACAGGTTGGATTGAAACCTTCGCCAGCCCGTTTTTACATGGGCTGGAAGAGGATCTCCGCCACTCCATAATTGATAACACCATCATGCTGCTGAGCCATAGTTTAAACGATGGCCAAGGCAATTGGACCGCTGACTACGTACGCTTACGGGTATCAGCCCACGTCTAGTTTGTACTGAGAAGACGTTCTACTCAGCACCCTGACCAGGCTTGTTAACTTTCTTACCAGCCCGGTCAGGTGAAACACCAAAACGTTTATTTAAAACTCATCCCAATCATCAGCGGCCGTTTCTTTAACACCAACCTGTCGGGAAGGCTTTTTAGTAGAGGAGCTAGTCTCCGTAGACCATGATGAGGGCAATGCAGAAGACGCCAAATATACTGGGGCCTTACCTGCCTGCTCATCAAGGCGAAAAGTTGCCATGAGTTCGGCTAATTGACGCGCCTGATCTTCAAGCGCCCCAGCGGCGGCACTGGTTTGTTGCACCAGTGCGGCATTTTGCTGAGTGACTGAATCCATTTCCGTCAGCGCCGCATTTATTTGCTCGATACCTCCGGTTTGCTCACGGCTTGCCGTTGATATTTCGCCCATCAGGGCGGTTACCTGACCGATCGCCTGAACCGTTTGCTGAATGGTGTGCCCACTGCGTTCAGCCTGCGCGGCGCCACCTGTGATTTGCGACGTCGTTTGCTCAATTAAGCCACGAATTTCCTTGGCTGATTCCGCACTACGGGTGGCAAGCAAGCGAACTTCACTGGCGACGACCGCAAACCCGCGCCCTTGCTCACCGGCTCTAGCAGCTTCAACCGACGCATTAAGCGCCAGAATATTGGTTTGAAACGCAATCGAGTCGATCACACCGATAATATCGTTAACGCGATTCGCGCTGGCCGCAATGTCACGCATCAACTGCACCGTATGCTGAACTTCCTCTCCCCCCGCCTTGGCAGACTGCGAGGCCGCCACCGACAGCTGGTCGGCGGCTACCGCCGTTTCGGCATTTTTGCTCACCGTGGTCGACATTTCTTCCATGCTCGAAGCCGTCTGCTGAAGCGCCGATGCCTGCTGCTCGGTACGTGAGGAGAGATCCTGGCTTCCTACCGAGATATCGCCAGCACCGCTAAAGACACTTTCACTGCTGCTTCTTAACGAGATGACCAGCGTTTTTAGCTTAGCCTGCATTGTGGCTAACGCGCTAAATAGTTGGCCCACTTCGTTTCGACCCCGCGCTTCGATACGCCCGGTCAAGTCACCGTCGGCAATATGCGCAAAATGCGCTATCGCCTGGTTAAGCGGGTGTACTACGCCACGCATCATTGCTATACGGATAAGAATCGCCGCAACAAAGGAAATGAACAGCAAGACCAGGGCGATGACCCCGATTATTTGCGCTAGCTGGTCAACTTGCTCAATCACTCGCCGCCCTCGACTCTCGGTATAGGTAATAAAATCCCCCATGGCCTCGTCAAGCTGGGCGCTGCTCTCGCCTAACGCCTCCTGACGCCGCTGAACCTGAAACGGCGCCGCTTCCAGCAAAGGTATGATGCCATTAATAACGAACGCTTCGTAAGCCACCACTACCGCCTCGCGATAGCCTGCCAATTCGCTTTCCGATAGTACTGGAAGCGCTTGAAACTCATCAAAGCGCGCCTGCGCTGCGGCGACTGCTTCCGTCGCCATTAGTAGGCTGGCTTGGCCTTTTTCCGGGTTCCCCTGAGTGCTAAAGCTTGCAAAACGGTCCAGAAAAGTTTGCGCTCTTAACGCATTGACCTGGGTTCGGTTGGCAAGGTTCGTCAATCGCACATTGATATCGGCAAGCTCCTCAAGTGCTCGGCCACTTGTATGATTGGCGTAAAATCCAAGGCCACTGATCAATCCGATCATAAGTACCATCAATGCCAATGCAGCGGTCAAACCCCACTTAATCGAGAGATGCCTCATCTATTTGATCCCCTTGCTTTTTTAGATATTGATCATTAACAGAGGCCAGAATAAACCAAGCAGAAGCTTTTTACGGCGTACTATCGACCTATGTATAACGCGAGGACATAAAAAAGCCCACCGCAGCAAAAGCCCCGATGGGTGGTTAACACTCCTAATCGTTACTCACTTTCCGTTAGTCGGCAGAGTCCTTTAGCGTGGCCATGTCAATCACAAAACGATAGCGCACGTCGCCTTTCTCCATACGCTCGAAGCCTTCATTGATGTTATTGATATTCAGCATCTCGATATCACAGGTAATTCCCTTCTCAGCGCATAGCGCGAGCAGTTCCTCGGTCTCAGCAATACCGCCAATCAAGGAGCCAGCTACTACTCTGCGCTTGAGCACTAGGTTGAAGGCTTCAATAGCTGGTTCAATCGGCTCTAAAAGACCGACAATAATATGCGTGCCGTCGTATTTGAGTGATGCAAGGTAAGGATTCAAGTCATGCTGGACCGGCACGGTATCCAGCATGAAATCAAAACTTTCCGCGACAGCCTCCATCTGGGACGTGTCGCTTGAAACAACGACGTGGTCAGCGCCATTGCGCTTGGCCTCTTCTACCTTGGCATCTGAGCGGGTAAATACGGTAACTTCAGCACCCAACGCTTTGGCCAGTTTGACGCCCATGTGGCCTAGACCACCCATGCCGATAACGCCCACCTTGTGGCCTTTGCCTACACCGTAATGTTTGAGTGGCGAATAAGTGGTAATACCAGCACAAAGGATGGGCGCCGCAGAAGCCAGATCAATGCCGTCCGGCATCTTCATTACAAAGTGTTCGCTAACCACGATAGCATCTGAATAGCCGCCCTGAGTAATAGTGCTATCCTGCCGATCTAGGCTGCCGTAGGTCATGGTAAACCCTTCCAGACAGTACTGTTCCACGCCATCTTTGCACGCGCTGCAGGTCTGACAGGAGTCGACCATGCAGCCGACACCTACCAGGTCGCCTTCCTTGAAGCGGCTCACCTTGTGGCCTACTGCAGTGACACGGCCCACGATTTCATGGCCGGGCACAACCGGGTACTGACTCATGCCCCAATCGTTACGGGCAAAGTGCAGGTCGCTGTGACAAACCCCACAGTAAAGAATCTCAATGGCGACATCATCAGCACGCGGCTGACGACGCTCAAATGAAAAAGGCGCTAACGGTTTATCCGCCGCAAAGGCAGCGTAGGATTTGGCTTGGCTCATCAGATAAAACTCCTTAAATCGGTGATCCTCTTGACCACGAGGACGCCTGACTATTATTCGCCGATTGAGCAGCAATAACGATGAGCGAAGCTCCGTATTTTTTGCCTATTCCTCCATATAATTGTGATAAAATAACAAAAAATGGCCGATATTTGACATTATTATCTTAAGCTGCCCATTTTCAAACATTTCTGGCAGGTCTTCATGAGCACGCTGTTACCTACCTACCCGCCCTTGGCACGCATTATTGCAACGCTAACCAAGGCAGACGGCATCACCCAGACGCGCTTATCCGGCGTCTCACTGCTGTGTCTGGGGCGCCATCAAGCGCGCACTCCGTTACTGTACGAGCCCAGTCTGACCGTTATTGCTCTGGGCCGAAAAGTGGGCTATCTGGGCGATCGTGAAATTCACTATAACCCCGGGCAATACTTGGTACAGACCCTACCGCTGCCGTTTGAGTGTGAAACCTATGGTTCACCCGAAGCGCCACTGCTGGGTATTTCGGTAAAGTTGGATCCGGCGCTGTTAAGCGAAATGGTCATGGCCATGGGCGATATCAGCGCACCGACTATTTCCCCAAAACCCATGGCGTCGGTTGCCATGACATCAGGCATGCAGGAGGCGGTGGATCGGCTAGCCGTTACACTGACGTGCGCAACAGAATGCGCCATCATGGGAGCAGCACGCATTCGTGAAGTGGTTTTCGAGGCGCTGAAAGGGGAGCAAGGGCCAGCGCTTAGAGCACTAGTAAACGGACAGGGGCACTACTCACGAATAGTGCAGGTGTTGTCGAGGCTTCACGTAAGTTTCGCTGATGAGTTTAAGGTCGAGCAGTTAGCCCAGCAGGCCAGTATGAGCGTTTCGACGTTTCATCACTATTTCAAGCAGATTACTCGCGCTTCCCCTGCCCAGTATCTGAAGCGGCTGCGGCTAATAAAAGCTCAGCAGCTTCTGTCGCAGCAGGGGCATAACGTCAATCAGGCGGCATTGGCGGTGGGCTATCGTAGCGTGCCGCAATTCAGCCGCGACTATAAACGCTACTTTGGCGAATCTCCCCTGCAACATCGCCGCCAGGAGCAAATGCTGCAGGGGTAATTATCACTTACTTGGCCAGATTACGTGGCAAACTCACTTGGCAAAGATTTGGCTCTTGTCCTTGAATGCCTTGAACTCTAACGCGTTACCGCATGGGTCGAGCAAGAACATGGTGGCCTGCTCACCCACTTGGCCTTTAAAGCGCACGTAGGGCTCAATTACGAAAACGGTATTATGTGCCTTCAAGCGCTCGGCAAGCTCCTCCCACTCATCCCACTCTAGAATCACCCCAAAATGCGGCACCGGAACGTCGTGGCCATCTACCGGGTTGGTATGAGCGTTTTCTTGGCTGGGCGTTTTAGGATGCCCGTGAATCACAAGCTGGTGACCAAAGAAATTGAAGTCGACCCAGTTGTCACTGGAGCGCCCTTCTTCTAAGCCGAAAACGTCGTTGTAAAAAGCCCGAGCTAGCGCCACATCGTAAACCGGGATGGCAAGATGGAAAGGGGAAAGGCTCATAGTGGTCTCCTGTTAGCTATCGTTTTGTAAGGCGTGGCGCAAACAAAGTGCCAACCTGTATTAGTCATCCTAGGCCGCGCGATATAAAAATAAAATCAATATCTTTTTCATTAATTCACAAATATTATTTATCAATGATACGAGAATTGAAAACCTTAACGGCCGTTGCTCAAGAAGGCACCTTTGCCTCGGCAGGCCAAAAGATCGGCTTGACGCAAGCAGCCGTCAGCGCACAGATGAAGCGACTAGAAGAACAGCTGGGCGTTACCCTGTTTGCCCGAAAAGGCCGCGCGGCGGTATTAACGGCGCAAGGCCAGGAAGTACTTCAACAGGCACATACCCTATTAGCCCTTTACCGGACGCTTGGCGAAGCCAATGCCGATAAACCTGCCAGAACGCCGGTGAACATAGGCGCTATCGCCTCCATTCAGCGCTCGCTACTGCCCAGTGCCCTGGCTCGCTTTCACCGTGCCTATCCAGACTGTCGGAGCCGCGTGCTGCCGGGGCTTTCCATGGCACTGGTCAATCAGGTGGATGCAGGTGAGCTTGATATGGCGGCCATTATTCGGCCGTTTTTCTCGCTGCACAGCGATTTACGCTGGACACCGCTTGCCCATGAACCTTATCGGCTGATAGTCCCGACTTCTGTTGAAGGTGATGACTGGCGCGAGCTGCTGACCCGAGAACCTTTTGTGCGTTATGACCGCACCTCGTTTGGTGGCCGCCAGGTCGACCGCTTTTTACGCGCCCAGCATTGCCACGTGCGTGAGCTGTGTGAGGTGGATGAACTGGACACTATTATTCAACTGGTTGCCAACGGCGTGGGTATTGCCCTGGTGCCGGAGGTAGCCGCATTGCAGCCTTGGCCGCCAGCGGTGCGCGCCATCTCGCTAGGTGAACATACGTTTCATCGCGATGTAGGGTTGATTCATCGTGCCAGTAGCCAGCTGAGTGCCCCAGCCCGCGCCCTTGCCCAACTGATTTGTGAAGCCGCCAATTGTGATTATTGAAGCCAAAAAAACGCTAGCCCCTTGAAAGGGGCTAGCGTTATCGAGCGCACCTGATATGGCACGTTAGTGCATTCAGGTTTGAGTTGGCAAAACCTTACAGAGCAACTTCTTGTATTTCGGCGTCCTGCTCTTCGCTTTGTGTATCAACGTTTTCGTCAGCGCTGCTTTCTTCACCGGCATCAGCGGCTTCTGATTCAGGCTGTACGTTTTCAACTTCCGTTTGAACGTCTGTGTCTGTTTCAGCAGCATTCATCGGCTCATTCAGCTTAAGCGCTTCTGCCGTATATACACGCATTTCACGCAGCAGCTCTGGGTTTTCGGAAAGGCGCTGGCCGTAGGAAGGCACGATCTGGGTCAGTTTTTCCTGCCACTCGTCGCTTTGTACCTGCTCAGCGAACACGTTTTCCAGCAAATGCAGCATGATGGGCGGCGCGGTAGAGGCACCGGGTGAAGCACCCAGAAGTGCGGCAATAGAGCCGTCTTCAGAGCTTACCACTTCGGTACCAAACTGCAGGAGTCCGCCACGCTCAGGGTCATCCTTGATGATCTGAACCCGCTGGCCAGCAGTCCACAGCTCCCAATCATCGCTGTTCGCTTCGGGGTAAAAATCCTGCAGTGCTTCAAAGCGGTCATCATCTGACATCATTACCTGGCCCACCAGGTAGCGCACCAGGTTGAAATTGTGCATTCCTACCTGAGTTGTCGGCCAGATATTATCAAACGTCATGGAGCCAAATAGGTCAGTCCACGAGCCTTCTTTCAGAAACTTGCTCGAGAAAGTCGCAAACGGGCCATAGAACAGCGCTGGCTTGCCATCCAGGTTACGGAAGTCTAGGTGCGGCACCGACATTGGCGGAGAGCCTTCGCCCGCTTTGGCGTATACCTTGATCTGATGTTGAGACACAACGTCAGGATTGGTGGTGTACAGGAACTGACCGCCCACCGGGAAGCCGGCATAGGCATTCGCTTCCGGAATACCAGATTCCTGAAGTAGCGGCAGCGCGGCACCGCCAGCCCCAATAAACACAAACCGGGCGTCAACGGTGGATTCATCACCGCTTTCCAGGTTTTTAATCGTCACATGCCAGGTATCGTCGTCATTGCGTTCAAGGCCGCGCACTTCACTGTTAAGCGAGAGGGTGAAGTTATCGCTATCACCCAAGCCTTCAATCATCTGGCGAGCCTGGGCACCATAGTTAACTTCTGTACCCATCTGCATGCGGGTCGCGGCAACCGGCTCGTTGTCATCACGACCGACCATGACAAGCGGCATCCACTCAGCGATCTCCTGGCGATCTTCCGAGTATTCCATGCCTTCATATAGCGGGTTTTCAGTCATGCGTGCATAACGTTCGCGCAGGAAAGCGACATCGTCTTGCCCCCACACCAACGCGTGATGCGGTACCGAATTAATAAAGGCTTTGGGGTCGCTAAGAATCCCTTGGTCAACCTGATGGGCCCAGAACTGACGGGAAATTTCAAACTGTTCGGTAACATTAACCGCGCGCTCAATTTCAACGTGCTCGCCATCACCCGGCGTATAATTCATTTCCATAAAGGCAGAGTGGCCGCTGCCTGCGTTATTCCAGGCGTTGGAACTTTCTTCAGCAACCTGACTCAGGCGTTCGTAAAGATAGATATCCCAATCAGGTTCTAATTCTTGAAGATAGGTACCTAGTGTGGCGCTCATGATACCGCCACCAATTAATACAACATCAACAGGCTCATCAGCCGAAACGGGCATCGCTGCCATCGCCAGAAGCGGTGTGCAGAGTAAAAAACTAAAACGTTTGTGCATGTCATATCCAGACGATACATAAGTAACTTACCGAAGCTATAATCGCCCGGCATCGAGGGGGGTATAATTTGTCGACTAAAGTCTAACAAAATTACGTCTTTTCGGAAACCAGCGCGGTAGATAAGCACAGAGGAAACAAAGATATGAGGCCTGAAGACCTTGAAAAACTGGTCACCCGTACGATGCCATTCGGCAAACACCAGGGCTGGCTGATTGCCGATCTGCCGGGGCCCTATCTTAACTGGTTTGCGCGGGAGGGATTTCCATCGGGAGAAATTGGCCAGCTGCTGCAACTAATGCAGGAGATTGACCATAACGGGCTGAGCGACTTGCTTGATCCGTTACGCAAGCCATCTAAATAAGATTATGCGTTTGAACGCGATGCCAACGCCTGCTGATATTCAGCGCGATAAGCCTCCGTATGCTGTATGGGGTGAGCAGGAAAGCGCCCCAACGCGACGGCTTGCTCAAAGAACCCAGCGGCGGGCATATTTTCGCCCCGGCGGCTGACCACCAATGCAGCGATAAATGGCCGATGAGAAGCGGCATCGTCGCGCATAAGCTGTTCCAACGCCTGCGTTACCCGCTGAATAGTACGAGGAGGCGTCAAGCCCAATGCCGCCGCCACTTGTTGATAAGTCATCGGTAATGTTTTTTCCGGTGCCGTGGCGAGTAATTGACGCACGGCAGTGGCAACATCTGTCATAAAAGTCCTGTTAATGACTGTCTTGAGTACTGTTTCAAGTACTGTTTCAAGTACTGTCTCAAGTACCGTCTCAAGTACTGTTTCAAGTACCGTCTCCGCCACTATCTTTATCGCTACCCATCGGTGCCTTAATGTTGCTCATTATAACTCTGAGGCGGTAAGGATTAGTGAACCTGGCTGCGCCTGGATCGACTTTCACGAATGAGTATTTCCTCGGCATCCAGAGTCGCAATCGGTACCTCATGCTGAGCGGGAATGTCTCCCGATAGTTGAAGCGCCTGGTAACGCAGCGCGCACACGCGTAAAAACGAGGTGAAATTACCCAGGTCGTGTCCGGCATCGATAGATTCATGATATAGGCGAGTAATCAGTTGAGCCGTATTCATACCATCACGCGTGGCGATCTCTTCCAGAATGAGCCAGAAGTAGTGCTCCATTCGCACGCTCGTCACCATGCCATCAATACGCAGTGAATGCGTCGCGCTGGACCACAGCTCAGGATTGGCGTGAATAAAGAGTTTGCACATGGGTGTGATCTCTTAACGTTCAGATAAGTCGTTAGCATAGCGGGCAACGACGCTACGCGCCTAATGTCTGTAGATGCATGTCTGTAGATGCATGTCGGTTAGGCGCGCAGGCTTCGCTTTATATGATTATGCTAACGACCCAGTGCTCACTTGTTTAGCAGCGCCATAAATTGAGCAAGCCAAGCCGGGTGTGCTGGCCAAGCGGGCGCCGTTACCAGGTTGCCATCGGTTACCGCATCACTTACGTCGATGCTGGCGAAATGCCCGCCCGCAAGCTCAACTTCTGGCTGGCAAGCGGGGTATGCAGAACACTGCCTTCCTTCGAGCACTTTTGCAGCGGCTAACAGTTGTGCGCCGTGGCAAATCGCGGCGACAGGCTTGTTGGCTTCAAAAAAGTGCCGAACCATCGTCAACACATCTTGATTCAAACGTAGGTATTCCGGAGCACGCCCACCGGGTACCACCAGGGCATCATAATCAGCGGGATCGATACGCTCAAAATCGGCATTGAGCGCAAATCGGTGACCAGGTTTTTCAGAATAGGTTTGATCACCTTCGAAATCATGAATCGCCGTCGCCACGGTGTCACCCGATGCCTTGCCAGGGCAAACAGCATCTACCTGATGGCCAACTGCCATTAATGCCTGGAAAGGAACCATGGTTTCGTAATCTTCAGTAAAGTCGCCAGTAATCATCAAGATACGCTTGCTGCTCATCTCCGCACTCCTTATTGTTTTATCATCGAGCACACGCTGAGTGTGTAACACAAGCCTAACAAGCGCTTTTACTTCAGGGGTAGTACGTCATTACTACACTGTTTTTTATGACCAAGAACGCGCCTTCAAAGCGGTAAGTGAATAATCGCGCGCTTTATCTGGTGCTCTTCAAGCCATAATTTGCCAAGCGTAATAGGTAGTTTAAAGCGACGCTTGCCCGCCGCGCCGGGGTTAAATAGCAGGCGATCCTCTTGCCACTCGTTACGCGGCTTGTGAGAGTGGCCATGCAAAACCACATCACAAGGCGTCGCTTCATCGAAATCGATAAGGCGATGTACCAGATGCAGCCGCCAACCATTTACGTCAAGCGAATGGGTTAGCGGCAATGACTCGGCCCATGGAGCGGTATCGATGTTGCCCTTAACCACAAACAGCGGCGCTATTTGCTCAAGGCGATCAAGAATGGACTGATCTTCCGGCTTTTGGCCGACATCGCCTAAATGAAGAATGAGCCCACACCCCGTTAAGTAAGTGAGGGCTTCATCGCGTAGCAACCCATGCGTGTCGGCAATCACGCCGACAGGCGCATCGAGCGTCAATAAGGGCTCGGGTTTAGTGCACGAGGTCACTAATGGATTCCTTACCGTTCAAGAGTGTGAACTCCTTATCTTTCAACGTAGGTGTTTTCACAACGTGCAGTAAGGCATGAGCAACATCTGCCCGGGTAATGGATTGTTCAGGAGATGCCTGCATCGTTCCGGCAAATCCGTGCGTTGCCTTCTCATCAGTCAAGGGGCCTGGCTTGAGGATGACGTGGGGAACTTTGGCAAAGCGTAGGTGGCTATCCGCGGCAAACTTGGCAGCCATGTAAGGGCGCATCTTTTCGGGTGCATCCAAAGGGCGCTCTGCGCGAATAGCGCTCACCATAATATAGCGATCAAGCCCTTTTTCACTGGCAATATCGGCGGCCCGAATAGCACCAAACAGATCGATCATGAGCGTTTTATCCGGGCCGGTGTGTGGCCCAGAACCGGCGGTGAAAACCACCTGATCGCAGCCTTCAAAGGCATGTTCAAGCTCACCTTCAAGGTCGGCGATCACCGTTTCGATGCCGCGTTCAGTAAACCAGGCAGCTTGCTCATCCTTGCGCACCATGGCCTTGATCGGCACATCAGCCTGTTTGGCCAGCTCGCAAAACTGTTTACCGATCTGCCCGTTGGCGCCAATCACTAATGTCGTCATTTCACTTCCTTGATTTGGATGACTGTCTCTTGATGGGTGCAGGCACCTCGGCTATAAATCAACCCCTAAAACGCAACACAGCGAACGTGCCTAAGACACGTTCGCTGAAAGAAAGCACGGCGGCGATGGTTAGGTTAACTGCATCGGTGCCTTATGTTGCGGTAATGAAAGTGCATTTTGCCCAACGCTGTCGCTAACCCTGAAGCGGCTAACCAGCGTATGCATATCACCGGCACGCTCATCAAGCTCCTGGCTCGCGCTTGAAGCATCCTGCACTAAGCGAGCGTTCTGGTGGGTTACCTGATCTAGCTGGGAAATCGCCTGGTTGATCTGCTCGATCCCCGTAGACTGCTCTTGCGTTGCGTCGGCGATCTCGGTCACGTAGCGCGTGACTTCAGAGAGACTATCGATAATTTCCTGAAGGTGCGTGCTGGAGGCATTTACCAACTCCTCACCCTCGCTGACCTTGGCCACGCTATCATCGACCAGATGCCGGATTTGCGCCGCCTCATCCGCACTGCGCCCGGCAAGTTTACGCACTTCCTGGGCCACTACCGCAAAGCCACGCCCCTGTTCGCCTGCACGAGCGGCCTCTACGGAGGCATTTAGCGCCAGTAAGTTGGTCTGGAAGGCAATATCGTCAATGGCTTTAATGATTGAGGTGATTTTCTCGCTCGCTTCGCGAATGTCACTCATCGCGGCTGTAGTGCGCTTGGCGACATCTCCTGCCGAGCGGGCTCGCTGATCAACACTGCCACTGGCGTCTTTGGCCTGGTATGCGTAATCGGCGGTTTGCTTCACTGTCGAGGTAATTTGCTCAAGGCTAGACGCTGTTTCCGCAAGCGAAGCGGACTGCTGGTCGGTACGCTGGGAGAGGTTTTCATTGCCGCTGGCAATCTGTCGGCTACTCGCAGCAATGGCCTCAGCGCTTTCCCGAATCTGCGCGACCATACCTTCGAACGTATCCATCATCCGGTTAAAGGCCTGAGCGGTTTGGCCCACTTCATCATTGCGCTGTAACATCAGGCGCTGTGAAAGGTCGGCATTTTCACCGGCGGCACCGCTAATATTTTCCATCTGACGACGCATGGCGACCAGCGGGCCTAGAACACGTACCAGCGTACGCCAGCCAAAGATGGCCAGTAGCGTAACAACTCCAAGCGTTACGCCAATCAGCAGCGTCAAACCGGTAGCTGCTAAGGCTTCAGCCCGGTTAACGGCACTATCCGCCTGAGCAACGGCGTAGTTTTCTACCTCGCCTAGCGCTTGCTGCATTGCTTGCATAGCGCTTGCGACATTCGTAAGCGCTATCTGAACCTGCTCACTGAGCTCCAGCTGCTGCTCACGCAGCATAGACACCGACATGGGGCCGGTTATCATGATGCTTTCAAGCTCGTCGACCACCTCAGACAGCGCAGTGACCATACGCGCCTGATTTCTATCGGAATTAGGCGCATCGAGAATAGCGGATAATGAACTACGCACCTGGCTAAACTGCGTTTCAATAAACTGCTGACGTAACATGGAAAGCATCCCGCTATTGGACGCCTGTACCATTTGATGGCCATATCCTGCCAACATCGCCAGTGCCGTACGTACATCGGCACTATAACGCCCTATATTGGCGCCCTGAACAAACAAACCATCCAGAATCGTTGTGGGTAGCGTGGTCATGTCATCTTCACGCCACGCCTCCATAAGGTCCCTTTGATCACGCTGATAGCGCTGCTGATTAAGCACCGAAACGTTAGCGATCTCTTCCGCGCTACTCATGGCGCTACTCACAAACATTTCCATGTTGCCCAGCTGGGCGTCCATTTCCGATTTCAGATTAAGCTCAACCTGACGCACCATTTCAAGCTCAGCATCACCGTCCAATAGCGCATTATAATGACTATCGAGGGTTGCCAGCTGCGCTTGAGCCCCGTCCTCTTTCAGCGCTTCGCGTGCATCCATAAAACGTTGATTAAGTGTCTCTTCAGACACGACGTTTTCCAGTGCAGACTCATCTTCTGCAGCGAGCAGCTCACTATGGCGTTGGCCAAAAGCGGCCATGGTCAGTACCAAACGGCGGCTGGCATCCTGAAGGGGAAGCACCTCATCGGTAATAGTGTGCTGGGAGTTGATAAGCCGCTGATTGGTAAACCAACCGGTAGCAGCAAGCGCAACCGCGCCCAGCATTGCCATGATGAAAAGGCTGATTAACATGGCGCGGATACTGAAAGTCTTTTTCATTATGGGTGTTCGCTTGTGTCAGAAGTTATACAGGTAACGTCTGCTTTTTTTTGAAAAAGCACCTCTAATAAGGCGGCTAAGGATAACCGCTTAGGGCAAGGGTTAGGTATTCATTTTCCAAAAAAATCGATATAAATGACGACCTTGAGCGCCATTACAACGCTCTTTCCAAAAACGGATATCACGCTACTAGTATCGGCAGGGGGTAGTTTAACTAAAGCTTATTTATACTTAAGTTAGCGATTGCTTTATAAGAATTGTATTGAAAGCGTTTCTGACCTAAGCACCAGGCAGTTCTGGCCCGAGACATAGAACCTGATATAGAAACGGATATAGAACCTGAAATAGCTTCAGACATAGCTCAGTGCAGGCTTGCTAGATTAAGCCGGGCGCTCAATAGCAAAGCGGTCGGTTGCACGAGCGTAGTCACTACCCGCTAGCCGGCCAATAGGCTTGAGTAAATCGATATCTACATGACGGCCATCCCATACGGCGTCATCGATATGAATAGACACTATCTGCGCCAACACCAGCGTACCCGCCAAAGGCTGGTCGCCAAAGCGAATCAACTCATAGAGCTTGCAACCAAAGGCAACTGGGGATGCTGCGATACGCGGCACTGAAACGCCTGACATTGGCGCTTTCTCAAGCCCTGCAAGCGTAAACTCATCTTCCTCTCTGGGCAGGCTGGCACTAGTTGTGTTCAGCGCTTCGATCAGCGCTTCACTACCAATATGCACCACGCATTCCGGCAATTCCTCTAGATTGCGAATTGTATCTTTCGGCTGCCCGCTGCCATCTAGAAGTGGCGAAAAAGCCAAGACAGGCGGGGTCACGCTTGCCACATTGAAAAACGAAAAGGGCGCAAGATTGTCCTTCCCACTGGTACCTTGAGTGGCTACCCACGCAATCGGGCGTGGGCAGATACTTCCTGAGAGCAGGCGATAAATAATCCCAGCGCTTAACGGAGAATCCTCTAATAAATAGTCGCTCATTCATTGCTCCTTGATTGCCAAACGTAAGGGTAGTATCACTTTATAACAGCACGCTATCGGCGCTGCGTTTATGATGATGTTACACCGACCAAGGACCTGCCAATGAAGATCGTGATTGCCGATGATTATCAGGACTGTGTGCGTCACCTTAATGCCTTTGCTGCACTGAGCAGGCATGACGTAACGGTTTATCACGATACGCTGACCGATCTGGAGGCGCTAGTCGAACGCTTTCAGACAGCAGATGCGTTAGTACTCATCCGTGAGCGTACTCCTATCACTGCAGAGCTCCTGGAACGCTTACCCAACTTAAAAGTGATTAGCCAAACCGGCGGCGGCGCAGCCCATGTGGATCTCAAGGCCTGCCAGCGCCGTGGCATCACGGTAATGGCGGGTAAAGGCTCACCCTACGCGGCAGCTGAATTGACTTGGGGGCTGATCCTATCAGCCATGCGTCACATACCTGAAGAAGTAGCCAACCTTAAAGCTGGCCACTGGCAGCAAACGCTAGGTACCGGGCTGAAGGGACGCACATTGGGGATTTTCGGTTTCGGAAAAATAGGCAGCCTAGTGGCCCGCTACGCCCAGGCATTCGAGATGAACGTGCTGGTATGGGGCCGCGAAAGCACTCAGGCACGCGCGCTTGAGGCGGGTTTAACGGTTGCCGAGAGCCAGGATGATCTTTTTCAACGCGCCGATGTGCTGAGCTTACACCTGCGCCTGAATGATGAGACCCGCGGTATAGTCACTGCACATCACCTTGCCCGCATGAACCCCACCGCCCTTCTGGTCAACACCAGCCGCGCACCGTTAATTGCCCCAGGCGCTTTGGTCAGTGCCCTAAAGGCAGGCAGGCCCGGGCGTGCGGCGGTCGATGTTTTCGACAGTGAACCCACGCATGATGATCCGCTCATTCAACTGCCCAATTGCCTGGCGACCCCTCACGTGGGTTATGTCGAAAAAGATAGCTATGAGCTTTATTTCGGCGATGCCTTTGCAAATTTAAATGCCTTTATTAGCGGTGAGCCGGTCACTAACCTCGCCTCTTGACCCCCGCGGTTGCACGCTCCTCTGTGTTAACTGTGCTAGCCTTATAACTCACGTGTGACACAGAGGACTGGATGCTCACTATTTCCAACCATGTTGCCCTCGCCGACTGGGAAATCGATATTAGCCAAATCCGAGCCCAGGGTGCTGGTGGCCAGAATGTCAACAAAGTGGCGTCAGCGGTGCATTTACGCTTTGATATTTTACGCTCTACGCTGCCTGCGTTTTATAAAGAACGTTTGATGGCGCTTAATGATCAGCGCATCAGTAAAGAGGGCGTGGTAATTATCAAGGCGCAAAGCTATCGCACGCTGGAGCTTAATAAAGAAGACGCCCTTACGCGCTTGAAAGAACTGATCATCAGTGCGACCAAGCAGCAGAAAGTACGCCGTCCTACTAAGCCGACAAAAGGCTCCCAGCGACGCCGTGTTGACCATAAAACCCGCAAAGGCAAAATCAAATCGCTACGTGGTAAGGTTTCCACTTCATAAGCGTTACACAGTATATTGAGCCTCGCATGACAATTGTTTCCCGACCGCTTTCCCCCTGCATTCAGCACTGCCAGTTAGACCCGGCAAACACATGTCAGGGTTGTGGACGCACGCTGGATGAAATTGCCTATTGGAGCCAAATGACCGAGGCCGAAAAGGCCCCGGTATGGGAGCGCTTAGAAGCGAAGGGGTATATAGCGAGCCGAGGCTAGCTACCCGACTTAGCGGCATGGCGGTCGCTCAAAATATGGTGCAACTCACCACAGGCCACCAGCGGGTCATCACAGTTAATCACGATATCCGACTGAGCAAGCACGTAGCTGCGTCCGGTAATTGTGTTTTCAACGACCTGATACGCGCCTTCCTGATGCGTTCCGGTAAACGTACCAATAAATCCGGTTTCACGCAGCGACACTGTTTCAAGCTTATCGCCTACGTTGAGGCGGCCTTCATAGTTCATCAGCGCTAAACGGGCGGAAGTACCCGTCCCGGTGGTACTGCGGCAAATCACGCCTGGGTGCACGTAGGTTGTTGAGCGCGAGCGAAAATAGCCCTCACCCACCTGCTCTTCAGGCCCCATAAAGTGCAAAAACGGTAGCGGGCCGACATCGCCCAGCGTGTAGTGTGAAAAACCGCGCTGGGCTTGCAGTGCTTCCACGATTTTATGCGCGCAGGCTGAAAGTGCCTGCTCTTCTTCGCGAATCAGCTTAAAGCCAAGCTCGGTGGCGTCCACTAGCGCGTAAAAGCCGCCACTATAGGCAATGGAGTACGTCACTGCGCCGATACCCGGCACCTGAATCGTATCGCGGTAGGTATCAATATAGCTTGGCAGGCCTTCGCAGGTAACCGACTCCACCACCCCGTTATGCACGCGCGCCTCTATGTGTACCAGGCCTGCCGGCGCTTCCAGAGCAAAGCGCTGGATACCTTCCTGCTTGGGCACGATGCCAGCCTCAAGCACGGCGGTAGCAGTACATAACGTGTTGGAGCCTGAATAGATCGGATAGCCCATCACTTCCATAATAATGTAGCCCACCGCTGCCTCAGGATGTGTAGCGGGTACCAGCAGATCGACCGACATTTCTGGAATACCGTAAGGTTCTTCCAACAGCAGCCTGCGCAGGCCATCGGCATCGTCGCGCAGGTACTCCATTTGTTCCCGTACGGTCGCCCCCGGCAGGGCATCAATCCCTCCCGTTACAATCCGGCTAACATCGCCGCCTGCATGGGTATCCATCAATTGAAGTGTATGGATATTTTTCAAGGGCGTTGCTCCTGAGCGTTCGTTAGGGCAAAAGGAGCGCCATGGGCGTCCCACTGCGCATCGGGCACGATGACGATCTTACCGAGATAATTGCTGCCTCGATTAACAAAATAGCGTTCGGCGGCATGCAGCTCTGAAAGCTTGAAAGCGGCGTGAAGGACCGGCTTGAGCTCACCATGGCGAATCCAATCAATAAGCTGTTCGGCTTCTTCCCGGGTACCGTGAGAAACGCCAAATATCTGGACCTGATAAAGGTAAATACGCGTCCACATGATTTCGCTAAGGTTACCGCCACTCGCGCCTGCAATTGAAAGACGTGGGTAGGTTTGGCGGCTCTGCATATCGACAATCATGGTGTCGATAAACAAATCGGTCATATCACCACCGACTAAATCCATCACCGCGTCAATCGGCTTACCGCTGGTAGTGGCCAGCACCCGATCCACAAACGTAGGCAGGTCGCCGCGGTCAATCACCGCTTCGGCGCCTAGCGCCAGCAGCGCATCGGCTTTATCGGGCTGGCTAACCGCATAGGGAATGGCCCCGACAATACGGCAAAGCTGAATCAATGCGGTGCCCACACCGCCACTTGCACCGCTTACCAGCACGCGCTCGCCCGCTTCGACCTGGGCCGATGTCATCATGTGATAGGCCGTCTGGTAGGAGCACATGCCCATGGACGCAAGCTCGGCGTCATGCAGTTTAGGATTAACGACATGGTGAAACTGGTCTGACGGTACGGCAACATATTCAGCGTAGCCGCCGTCAGCACCATGGCCATAGTAATCCGGGGTCAGGTTGATGTCCCGACGCTCATCGGCATAGATATTGAAATCAAGCAGACCCCGCTGACCGATTCGCCCGGCATCCACGCCTTCGCCCACTGCCACAATCCGCCCCGCCACGTCAGCCCCCTGAATGCGCGGGAAGGTTAACGTGGGTGTACCGCCCATAGCGAAAGAAGTAACGTCGCCCTTCTCCTTGGTGGGATAAAGGCCTTCGCGGGCTTTGCGGTCGGTATTGTTTTTCGCAGTCGCCGTTATCTGAACCAGAACATCACCCGGCCCAGGCTTGGGAGTCTCGACGTCTTCTCGGTAATGCAGCTCTTCAATGCCACCATGCCCAGTCAAGAGCATGGCAGCCATCGTGGTAGGAACAGCAGCAGATTCAGTCATTGGGCAGGCTCCCTAATGCAAAGGAATAAGGTAACTGCTCGACCATAACAAACTCTGGCCGCTGCTTAAAAGCCTACTGAACTAGAACCAGCCTCTTCGCTTGAATAGCCAAATCAGCACCACAGCCATCCCGACCATGGCGCCCCATACAAAGAAGTAGCCGTAGCGATAGCCCAGTTCCGGCATGTACTCAAAGTTCATCCCGTAGATACCGGCAATAAACGTTAAGGGGACAAAAATCGCGGTAATCACCGTTAGAACACGCATGGTGATATTAAGCTGGTGCGATGAAATGGAAATATAGCCGTCGACCAAATCGCCGCAAATGTCGTAATACATCTGAGTCAGCGTATAAAGCCGTTCAAAACGTTCGGCCACATCGTTAATGGCATGCAGCGTTTCGCTTTCTTCGCGGGGAAGATGCTGATAGTCGTAGGCCGTTAACTCTTGGGTAATCCCTTTATGATAGTTAAACACGCGGCGCATTTTGACCAATCGAGAACGATAAGTAGTAATCTTACGCATTAATACGTCGTTACCGTTTGCGAGCAGCTCATCCTCTAAATCGCTCAGTTCCGACTCAAACTCAAGCAGACTATCGATATAGTAGCCGGCTGAGGTATACATGATTTTTAACGCTACCTGCTCAGGCGACTTGGCTAAGAGTGCCTTACCATGCTCTTTTAACAATCGCTCAACGCTCATGGCAAGGCCTGAATGTAGCGTGACTAAAAAGCGCTCGCCGATAAAAAAGCACACCTGCTGAGGGACAAAATTAAGCTGGGCATCAAATGAAGAGATACCCCGGTAGACAATCAGCGTGTGATTATCGAATTCTTCGATTTTAGGCGGCAGGCGCTCTTTATGAGCATCCTGTATCGCCAGTGGGTGACACTCAAATTTTTCCAGCAGGCGCTCGACCGTCTCTTCGTCTTCGCCCTGCATATCTATCCAAATGTGGCTATCGGGTATTGTTTGCCACGTCGCAAAGAGCTGCTCGTCGCCTTCGTAAGTGGTGCCATCGGGTGTTGTCACAATGCTGCGAATCATACTCTTCCTTGAATTCTTTAAAATAATACGCAGCTTACGCGATGCGTACCTTTGATATGCGTACCTTTGATATGCGTACCTTTGATATGCGTACCTTTGATATACGTAGCTATGATATGCATACCTGAGCTTTACCCGCGCGTTTTGCTTCATACATCGCAACATCGGCACGTTTAAGGAGTTCTTGCGCCGTTTCATCTGCGCCCGGCGTATAAACCGCAACGCCAATGCTAGTACTTACGGTTAACACGGCCTTACCAATGAGCAGCGGCTGTTCAATAGTATGAATGAGCTTTTGCGCTATAGGTTTGATCGCATCCAGCGCAACGCCCTCAAGCAGCAGAACAAACTCATCCCCGGCCCAACGTACAACAAAGTCGGTTTCCCGGGCAGAGGCCGTTAATCGCTTGGCTATTTCGCGTAGCAGCTCATCGCCAACCGCGTGGCCATAATTATCATTAACCTGCTTAAAACTATCCAGATCCATAAACAGTACGGCTAACGGCTTTTGTGAGCGTCGCACACGAGCCATAGCGTCAGGCAAGCGTTCGTCCAGCGCCCGGCGATTGGCCAACTTGGTTAGTACATCTTCGCGCGCCTGCTGGTCACGCAAGCGTTCAAGCTGCTGGCGTTCGCTGATATCGTGGATAAACAGACTACGCCACTGCCTACTGTGAAAAGAGAGCGATTTAAAGCGAATCTCAACCGGTAAGCGACTGCCATCTGATCGGTGTGCTAAATGAGTCACCGGTCCTTTTTCAGCCTCACAGGGTAAGCCATCAGGCAGTATAAGCTGGCTAATCGGCTTGCCCAATGCCTGCTCGCGCGACCAACCAAACATGGTGGTGGCAGCTAAATTCCAGTCCAATACGCAGTCGTTTGCATCAACGCTCACATAGGCGTCGTAAGCGGTTTCAATGACCAATTTAAGCTCATGTGTACGCTGTTCGATTTGCTGTTCAAGACTATGATGAAGTTTAATCAGGGCTTCCTGAGAGGCCTCTTTTTGTTTCTTCTCACGATTGAGTCGCTCACGCAGCTGGATTTCCTCAGTCACGATATCGGCAAGATCCTGCAACGTGGAAAAATCGCTTTTACTGAGTTTTCGTGGTTTGGTATCTATCGTACAGAGAGTGCCTAGCACCAGTCCCTTGGTGGTTTTTAGCGGTATTCCTGCGTAGAAACGTACCCCATTAGGCTTAGCCACCAGTGGGTTCTGCGCAAATCGGCTATCAAGACAGGCATCCTCAACGACCAAAGGGGCAGATTCGGCAACTGGGTAGGCGCAAAAAGCGATATCACGTGGCGTCTCAAGCACATCCAGACCAACACGTGATTTAAACCACTGGCGTTTGGCATCAATCAGGGTAATCGTGACACCAGGCACATTAAGCAGCCTCGCGGCAAGCCGGGTAATACGGTCAAACACTGGCTCGCTGGGCGTATCGAGCAGTTTAAGCTCGTAAAGCGCCTCTAGGCGTGCTTTCTCATCTGACGGTATAGGATAACTCATTTAATACTTCACCCAGGTCGGTAGGTGTTTTGTCCATCATAGCGTGAAATAATTTTCACTGCCCAACCGCCTTATTGCTCGTCACATACGCGAGCACCACGCTTACCGTAGTGGAAGCTAACAACGCTCCTAAAAACGGGCCGAGCGTGGGAACGCTATTGGGGAAGCTTGCAGCCATTATACCGGCACTTAGGCTTTCTTGACCTATCCATCCCGGCAAGATAGCGCCCATTAGTCCAGCCAAACCGCCACCAATAGCCGCAAGCGGCGTCATGCGTTGCCATAAACCGAGTAGAACAGGCACGACAATGGCGGCGCACAGTAAATCGGCAATTAAAAAAAGGCGTAGGATCGACAACCCCTGAAGCGCGACAATCACCACCGGCACCATAAGTAAGACGGTCATCCAACGCGTGAGAGTGATGGAAACACCAGGCTTTTCGCTGCGCGACACAATCAGCGAGGCAATACCACTTTGCAGCGTATCCACACTCGATGCCACCAGCGTGACCGCCAGCACCAGGGCTACCATGGCTACCCAAGAGGGCACGTTATTCAATAGCGCAAAAAAAGGCATCGGGGGCTCACCAAGCGCTATTCCACTCATGGCCGCCACCATGCCCAAACCGCCAATCACCATTACGATGATCACCGTGGCAATTCCGCCCATCCAGGCGCCCCGCCCCAGGCTTTGATTATCACGCGCAGCCCATACTCGCTGCCAATAGCCCTGGTGAAACAGGTTGGCCGCAGTGACCGCAATCACCAGCGTTAACGACACACTAAGTGCACTGGATGTGGGAATGGAGGGCAGCACCGCACCACTGGGCATTGCGGGCAGGTGCCACAGGGTGACGCTTGAAACGATCATCAACAGGGCAACCAGTAGCCACGCCTGCCAGCGGTCGGTCGCAAGGCTTGCGCGCAGCCCGCCGCTTACCGTGTAAAGTAGTGTAGCGAGGGTAACGCCAATGATCACCCAGTTCGGCGGCACGTCAGATAGCAGTGACGTAATCGCCCCAATGGCGGTTAATTCAGCGGCCAAAAAACACGCCATGTATACCACCGAAACCAGCGTTACCCAGTGGCGAACGCCCCGGCCATAGCAAGCGTCGGCAAACTCCGCGATGCTGCGTCCCTCGGGCAAAGCGCGGCGAATAGCCGGCCCATAGAGGCCAAGGACGATAAACGGAAGCGAAGAGCCAAGAGCGTAACCTGCCAGTGCCAACGGGCCGGCAAAGGCGCCAATTTCTGGCGGCGCAAATAATATCCATGCCCCCATCCCAGAGGCAACAAAAGAGAGCCCTAGCGTAGTGCTGGTTTGTGAGTTTCGCGCGGTGACATAGTCATCTAGTGAGCCTTTTCGCCCACGGGCTTTAAAGCCTAAAAATGCAAAGCAGCAGAGCGCCGCGCCTAGCATGGCTGACGTTAGGTATGGCATGTCGCACTTCCTCCGCCGGTTCTAACCGGATCAGGTTCCAGGGTCTGCAACAGCATTCTCAGCCACACAATGTGGCTCCCCTGGCGACAGTGAATTGAGAGCGTATCCTGATTGAAATTCAACGAACCGTCAAAACTGAGTGACAATGTTCCCCACTCGCGCCTGCGGCTATGTATGCTATGCGCTAAATAGCTAGAATGAAAAGGGCTTACTTCTCCTATTCATTCGCTACAACGTTGCTTAAACTAATAAAAATTTGGAGTATTACCTGCATAGCGGCGTTGCCGCATAAAACTGGCTTACTGCCGTTCGCGCCATAACAACCATCAATGCCAAAAGCGCCGTGTGAATATACCTATGGCGCGCGCATAGGAAATTGCCATGTCGTATACCGAAGCCAAAGAGCATACCCAAGGTCGGCTCCATACTCTATTTGCTGATCCTTATCGTGCATTTGAAAACAACACCGATGAGCGCCAGCTTCACGTTCGTGTAATGCTTTATATGCTGTTGGCGCGACCGATGGCACGCGGTGACATGACGCTTCGCGTCATTCATGGCTGGGAAAACGGTGGTTTTGAACCAGACGACCTACAGCATGCCGACTACGCTTTGCATGATCTGGCTGATTTTAAGCGGGTTGTAAAATACTTTGAGAAGGCCGCGCAACAAAATGTCCCTCTCCCGTCAGAAAACCCGACCGTTCTAGCAGACCCTCTCGCCCATGCTATCGCCGACGCCAAAGCTGAAGGGCAAATGCTTGCCGATGATATACGCACAATGCCAGCAAGCTGGCCCGCCTTTGAAGGCGGGCTCGCCCTTTATACGCTGTTTAAAATGTATCACCGCTTGGTATATGGGGAAGACGATGTCTACCGCTGCTCACAGTGCAAAACTCCGCACGGCCCCCGTGAAATCCATGAGTTTCATCTGGAAGAGGGTGAGTTTGCACTGTTGGTGCCGCTTAGCGGGCAGGTAAAAGCGTCGCCCTCGCTACTGGTTCTGCATGAGAGCCAGCTTAACCCCATTGAAAAGCTGCTTGAGGAAAGCTTCAACCTGCTGCAGGACTTTTAAGACACTCTATACCAGCACGGGCTCCTAAAAAGGAGCCCGTGATATCTAGTTAAACGCTGTCAGGCTTGGCTAAGCGTCAGCGCAATCATAAGCCCAAGCACAATGGCTTCTGACTTGATGAAACATAGCTTCTAGCTTAATGAGATAGTGCTATTGATGCCGCTGGAAACATTTTCAGGCTCAAACCAGCGCGCGGTTACTGTTTTGGTTTGTGTCCAAAACGCAATAGCCTGCTTACCGTTAGGCCCTAGATCGCCCAGTTTTGAGGCCCTTGAGCCGGTAAAGCTAAAATAAGCAACCGGCACCGGAATCGGCACGTTAATTCCCACCTGCCCCACATCAATATCCGTTTCAAAACGCCGCGCCACCCAGCCGGAGTTAGTGAAGATAGAAGTGCCGTTGCCGTTAGGGTTGGCATTGATAAACGCAATCGCCTCATCAAGCGTTTCCACATTGACTACGCAAAGTACGGGGCCAAAAATCTCTTCACGGTAAATGGTCATCTCCGCCGTCACGTCGGTAAAGAGCGTCGGTCCGACAAAGTTGCCCTTTGGGTAGCCCTCTACTTGGCAGTTGCGCCCATCAACCAGCAAATTGGCGCCTTCCTTTTCGCCCGCCTCAATTAAACGCAGCACACGATCCCTAGCAGCGGTTGATACGAGTGGCCCTAAATCGGCATCCTGCTGAGTGCCTGGGCCGACTTTCATCTGGCGCGCGGCTTCCACGATATCGTCAATCCACTGGCGCGCCTCACCGACCAGCACTAAGACGGAATTGGCCATACAGCGCTGTCCGGCGGCGCCAAACGCCGACCCCAGCAGGTTATTAATCGCCTGGCTGCGATTCGCATCAGGCATCACTACACAGTGATTTTTCGCGCCCATCATGGCTTGCATGCGCTTGCCTGCATCGCCCGCCCGCTTGTAAAGCAGCGACCCCACATGGGTTGAACCAATAAATGAAAGGGCTTTGATCGTTGGGTGATCAGCGATCTGATTGGCAACCTCGGGACCGCCATGCACGACGTTTAACACGCCCGGCGGCACCCCCGCTTCATGGGCCAACTCCACCAGACGCATGGTAGAGCTGGGATCCTGCTCGGAGGGTTTCAAGACAAACGTATTGCCCGTGGCAATGGCCAGCGGAAACATGAAGCAAGGCAGCATAATGGGGAAATTAAACGCGGTAATACCCGCACCGACACCTAGCGGCTGGTGAAGCGTATAGACATCTACTTCACTAGCGGCGTTTGCAGCCACTTCGCCTAGCTGAAGCGAGGTAATCGAGCAGGCATGCTCAACCACTTCTAACCCGCGCCCCACTTCGCCTTTAGCATCCGGTAGCGTCTTGCCATGCTCTTCGGTGATTAAAGCGGCCAGCTCATCGGTATTATCCCGAATCAACGCCTGTAGGGTCAGCATGATACGCATACGTTTGCCAAGCGGGACGTTGCGCCACTCTTTAAAGGCCTCCTGCGCACTGGCAATCGCGCGCTCTACCTCTTCTGCGGTACAAAAAGGTACCCGGGCCACCACTTCCTGAGTCGCTGGATTAACCACATCACGCCATTCCTGACTCTGTGACGGGACGGCCTGACCATCAATGATCATGGAAATTTCGCGAACGGCCATTGCGTTGCTCCTGTCTTATGATTGTTCGTTGTGGAGACAGTCATTATCACTGCCTTTGCGGTGTGAACAGGGTATAGCAGCAAGTTGACGTAAACGTCAATTAGCTATTAATGCAATTGCTGATTGGCAATGACACAGCACAAAAAGAAATCGTGAGCGTGCGCTTAACCGCTTGACCTGCCTTGCCAATAAAGGATGATAAAGCGTACGACGATGGAGATGGCGCTTTGCCTTATCAGAAACAAGCCTTCACTGCGGTGATTACCCACAAGCTGAGCCATGCCGGCCTGTGCATTCTGACCCTGCTGCTCTGGTGCGCCACTCCATCTTCTCCGGCCGCTATTGCTACCGGCGTCAACAGCTCATCCACGCATGCCGATCAGCGCGAAGCGCTGCTGCCGCTGGCCACACAGAGCCATTCATTACGAATTCGCGGCAGCAAGCCCCTGACCGCCGACACCAATGACGCGGAGACGGGCGATGCGGCCTTGCCTGCTTATGCAGCCCAGGTTGTCTTCGCCCGCTCAGGCAGTTGCACTCTGTCGCGTTCAATTACGCCACGGGCAGATAGCCTATCCATATGCCTTCCACCTAGCCGCGCGCCTCCGGCTGCCTAACCGATTAGGGTACTCTCAGAATTTCATTACTGCATGGCACCACGGTTTAACGCGGCGCCCATTTATATCGTTTGCTAGGAAGCGCGTATGTTTCAGGTGGATCAACTTATTTTAATGGCAGCGATCCTGCTGCTGATCGGCATAATCTCAAGCAAACTTTCGGCCCGCTTGGGTATGCCGGTGCTGGTTCTGTTCCTGGGAACCGGCATGCTGGCTGGGGAAGCGGGTATTGGCGGGATCAGCTTTGATAATCCTATTTTGGCACATGCCCTGGGTACCTTGGCGCTGGCCATGATTCTATTCGACGGCGGTCTACAAACGCCGATGGCTTCAATTCGCATGGTTTGGAAACCCGCATCCTTACTGGCAACGGTTGGGGTTCTCATTACATCAATGATTACAGGTGCAGCAGCGGCCTATATTCTTAATCTGCCGCTGCTCGATGGGTTATTGTTGGGCGCCATCGTAGGGTCGACCGATGCGGCGGCCGTTTTTTCGCTGCTACGTAATGCCGATATCCATATCAACAAACGGCTTAAGTCGACGCTTGAGATCGAAAGCGCCTCGAACGACCCTATGGCGATTTTCTTGACCATTGGACTGCTTGAAGTTCTGGTTAACGATATGCCGCTTGGCGTGGGCTTATTGAAGCTATTCGTGATGCAGATCGGGGTTGGCGGCGTCGTAGGTTTATTAGTGGGCTGGGCATCGGTTCAAATAATCAATCGCATCCAACTGGTAACCTCAGGGCTTTATCCCGTGCTGGTGGCAGCCTGTGGCCTATTTGCCTTTGGTGTCGCAGCTAATCTTGGGGGAAGCGGCTTTCTGGCGATCTTTGTGGCGGGGGTGATGATCGGTAACCGTCGCATCGCTTTTCAGCGCAGTACCTTCTTGTTTCATGATGGCTTGGCGTGGATGAGCCAGATCGTCATGTTCGTTGTGCTGGGCCTGCTTATCAATCCCATGTCACTGCTGGACGTATGGCTTGAAGGCCTGATGATCGCGGCCATTTTAATACTGGTGGCCCGTCCGCTTGCCGTGACGCCTATTCTTAAAATGTTCGGCTTTACCAACCGTGAAACCGGGTTGGTTGCCTGGGTAGGCCTACGTGGCTCAGTGCCCATTATTCTGGCTATATTTCCGCTGATCTTTGGCCTGGAAGGCGCGGAGCTTATCTTCAACGTGGTTTTCTTCGTGGTGTTAATCTCCGCGACCCTTCAAGGCACAACCCTTCCCTATGTGGCGCGTAAATTAGGCCTTACCGTCGCACCGCCCATTGTGCCTGCCGCAAGCCTTGAAATTACGGCACTGGAAGATGTTGACGCCGATATTGTGGAGTACCGCTTAGGCGATACCGCAAGGGCCGTCAATCGACGGTTATCGCAAATTGCGCTACCGGATGGCACGGTGGTGGCGATGATTACGCGCGGCAAGGATGTCATCCCACCGCGTGGCTCAACGCTACTTCAGGCAGGCGACCACCTGTTTGTCGTTTTACGTCCTGATATTAGGCCTTTTGTTAACTACGTGTTTGCCGAGGGCGCAAGTATTACCAGCGGCGAATTTCCTGATCAAACCTTACGCCTTAAGGGAAGCACCAGTGTCGGCGAAGTACTTCACTCGTATGGCCTTACGTTAGATGATGATATGACATGCACACTGGATAAGCTGTTGCATGAACGCCTGCCCGATAGCCCAAGCGAAGGCGATGAACTAGTACTAGGCGATGTGACGTTATCCGTACTGGGGGTACTCGAAGGGCGTATTACCACCATAGGCGTAACGAATATTCAACCAGCGCTTGTACCGACAAACATGCCAGGCTAACCGCTATGCGTAATAGCCACCTGCTCGGTGCAGGTGGCTATTGGCTTGAATAGAAACGCATCGCAAGAATTGTTTAAGCCGCTTCGTAAGCCGCTTTAAGCCGGTAGAACTCATCGACGATTGCCGCCATTTCGCTGGCGTCGTAATGACACAGGCCACTAACCACCAACTTCTTGGAGCCAACCCCTACCGCATCTCCCGCCGACTCAATGGAAAATTCAAGCAGCGCATCCGCCCGCTTACCCTGCACATCCAGCGAGGAGCGCGTTAACGCAAGATTGGGGTTAAACCCATCCAAACGCTCCAGCGAGAATCCCATGCTATCGTAAATAACCAGCGGGCGTTTGGGGTTAAACATGACCCCGTGCTGCTCCATTAACGGCTTTAAATAGTGCGGAAAGTTTTTTCCCGAAAAAGCCACATAGCAGCGCGCAAATGCTTCAATAGCGGTTTCATCCAAGGTTGTTTCACCACTGCGAACCACCTGCAGATAGCATTTGCCACTCTCGTCAGATACGTGTAGCTCACCGTTATCTGCTTCACTAAACAGCAGCGGCGTATCAGCACTCACCATATTGGTGAAGCGAAATTCCATTTGCCGCGACAACCCAAATTTGACGAGTATCAGTGCGAATAGCAAGTCACCAGGCACGCAGAAACGACGCGCATCCGGATTATGAATGGGGTTGTAATCGCCAGCCACGCCTTTAGCGAAACGGCTGGCCTGCTCAGCAGAGATCACGATGTACTCTCCGCGTTGCGCGTAAAAATCCTTGAACATGGCGTTTGCTGCCTGCCTAGCGTTGAAATCGAAAACCCATAACTGCCCAACGTCGCGCATAATGCCATAAAACACGCGCTAACAGGAGTCATCGGCCAGGAAGCGAGTATGCCAAACACGAATATTGCCAAAAAACGCTTACCACGCTTTGCATTAGCAACGCTAATTGGCGCCTTATTTATCGTCGCCATTTGGCTGATAGGCAGCTATTGGCTGCTTAATAGCCAGTGGCTACCCAACAAAATCTCCCAGTTCGAAGGCGTTGAGATTCGTTGGAGTCAAGGTGCCAGCCGCCACCCTGGGCGCTGGGAGGTAGAAAACCTGTACCTTTCACGTGAAGATGACGCGTTACCGATTAGCATTGAGGCCGAACGCGCCACGCTTACGCTGTCTTTATTATCGCTACTGCGCGGTGAACTACATATTCAGGCAATGGACGCAGAAGGCATTCGCCGCTTAACCATAGGCGATATTGCCCTTGAAGCTCAAGGCACATTGCGTGTATCGAACACAACGCTTAGCCGTGAGCGCCTGGCCGTCCCCGAAGCAACCCTTGCCATCACTGAAGGCCGCTTGGTACGGCTTAGCGACCAAATGACGCTGGTTAATGCGATTAACCTTGAGGCAACGGCATCGCTTGATGAGGTCACACCGACCGACCCGGCCACGGGCGAGCTTAACCCTGAGCTACTAGCCGCCCTTTCGGCAACGCTTGAGCTACGTGCCCAAGCAGATGCCTGGGACGTGTTCATGCCCTACCTGGATGCCCTTCCCTGGCTGTTTCTAAATGGCCGGGGCGAATTGACCGGCCATATTGCGCTAGCGTCAGGTACGCTTGAAGAAGGCAGCCAGCTGACCCTTGAAGCGCCTGAGTTACGCTTAACGCTAGACGAGCGCAAGCTTATTGAGCCAACGGCCCCGACCACCTGGGTGATCGCGGACGCCCCACCGCCCCGGCATTCCGCGACAGGCCAGGGAAACGTTCAACTTAGCGTGAGCGATAATCAGCTTCACTTTGCAACCCAGCTACAAGGCGTCACTCTGGCAGATACTCAAGCCTACGCCACTGATACCGCACTACGCCTGACCAGCAAGATCGCCAATCAGCGACTCGATCACTTAAGCTCGCCCACGGACGCCGAACTCACCCTGAAAGGCACCATCACGCGACTGGATATGCTGGACCGCTACCTGGCCGATACATTACAGGGCCAGGGGATTCGCTTATCAGGCAATGGCCGTCTAGAAGCCGATGTTAGTGTGCGTGATACCCAGCTCTATAATGCTCGCCTGTTTATTGACGCCGAAATGCTGGCGGCTGAAGCGTTGGATTTCAAGGCGCAAGGTAGCGGTACTCTTAATGCTGAGCTAACGGATGCCGCGAGCGTTGACGCCACGCTTCAATTTACCCAGGCAATGCTTAACCACCATGAGCGAACGCTACTTAACGACGCTACGATCGACCTGACCGCTCAAAGCCCCATCGACACGGCGCTAGCCCATGAACAGGCGACGGCCACTCTGACCTGGCAAGATGCGCGCATGCCCAGCATCAATGTACTGCAACCCTATTTGGCTAGCTACCTGCCGGATCCCGCACCGTTTCAGCTAATCAGCGGTCAAGCGCAAAGCAGTGGAGCGCTTGCCCTTACCGCTGATCAGCTGAGTGGAGAGCTTTTTTTATCGGGTAACGCACTTACCACCCGCTGGCAGCGTGATGAGCAGCGCACAACATTAACCAGCGACATGCAGCTTTCACTTTCACTTAAGCAGGCAATGACCGACGGCACGTCAATTGATATAAGCGACAGCCGTTTACGCTGGCAGGTCGCCGATGATACCCAGCCCAATGAACGCTTGGAAAGTATTCTGGTGCTGCGCGATGGTCGCTTTCAGCGGCGTGACGATACGCCCAGCGGGCAGTTTCAGCTGGAAGGCAGCGTGCAGCGCCTAGGCTTTTTAAACACCTTTTTGCCCGATGCCCATGGCGTATCGATTTCAGGCAACGGCCAGCTATTTGCCCAAGGGTCGTTTCGGGATAATCGTCTGCTGGCACCCACCCGGCTACGTATAAACGCCAATCAACTCGAAGTCGCGTTTTTGGATTACCTGGCGACGGGGCGTGGCGAGCTAACCGCACAAGTCGATAGCGCTGAACAGGCCCGGCTTTCCCTGGGAATTCCGCGTTTTTCGCTGCAGCGAAAAGATGATGACAGCCCCCACGTCGAGGGACGTCATTTCGCTTTAACCACCCAGACTAATCAGCTCAGCGAGGTGCTAATCTCACCGGAAGCAGAGCACTTCGTCACCCGGATTGCCCTACCGATTACCGACGTACCGGACTTTACCCGTTATAACCGCTACCTGCCCGAAAGCGCGGGAATTACGCTATTAGGTGGGCAGGCAAGCCTTACCAGCGAGTGGTTGCTAGATGGTTTAACCGCCCAAGGAGAGCTATCGCTGCGCGCGTTTGTCGCCGATATGGCGCTGCTTGATCAGCGCCTGCGAGGGGATTTGCATCTTTCCCTGACCCTTACGCAGGGTGATCTGGAAACACACCGCTTTACCGCCGACAACTCCTTTCTTCGCCTGGAAAATATTATCCGCCCAGGCGACAACGTCTCGGCGGATGCCGGCTGGTGGGTACAGATTTCCATGAATGAGGCCCAGCTAGACTGGGCAGACCCTGTGCGTTTAGTGAGCCAAGTAAGTCTTGAAATGCGCGATACGGGGCTACTTGCCAGGCTTTTTCTGGAACGGGCGCGTGAAAAGGAGTGGCTAGGCCGGCTACTCAGCGTACGCAATATCAGCGGCTCTGCCGAGCTTGCGATTAACGGTGATCGCGCAAGCCTCAACAACCTTACTCTTACCGGCGGCGCGTTACGACTGCTGGCGGATATCACTATGGCTGAGCGCAGTGCGAATGGCGCGCTCTATGCTCGGCTCGGCGCGCTGGGCGTCGCGGTGGAGCTGGTTGATAACCAGCCTGATTTACATATTTTACAGCCGCGCCGCTGGTTTGAACGCTGGCAGCAAGCCCAGTCACCTATCTCAGCCACCCCCACTCAATGACCCATATAACCGTTATATAATTAGCGTTTTGTTTTACGCTCACGACGTATCATTCTCACCCGCTCTTTGGCTTTAGCTGGCGTCGAGAGCGGCACTGCCGATTGGGCCTCTTTGGGAGGTACCGTCACCCAGGCAAAGACCGGTAACGCCAGCTGCCAGTGAATCGCTGCCAACCGAAGACCCAGCGTAATTCCTAGCGCCATAGTAATACTTACGCTTAGCGGCGCATTTAGGGCTTGCAGGGTGGCATAGGCAATCCCGCCGGCCATAGCGGCAGTGGCATATATCTCTTCACGCAACACCATGGGTACGCGCTGGGCCAGCATGTCGCGAATCATGCCACCCGCCACACCTGTCATCATGCCCATCAAAACCGCCACCACGCCTGAGGTCCCAAGCAACAGCGCTTTATGCGTGCCGATGACCGTAAACAGGGCAAGGCCAAACGCATCGGCAATTGGCAGAAACCCCCGCGACAGACGATGAATATAATGAAAGCCGACCAGCGACACACTAACGGTTGCCAGAATGACCCATAAGTAAGTAGCGTCAGCGACCCAAAAGACGGGGCGTACCCCCAGCACTAAATCACGCAACGTACCGCCGCCAATGCCGGTGACGGCGGCAAGCACCAGCATGCCAAACGGGTCCATTTTGGACCGACACGCCAGAATCACGCCCGACAGCGCAAAGACAATCACCCCTGCCATATCTAGCCAGTACACCACACCTGTCACGCGATTCCCCTTTGTGCGCTATGGTTCTTAAAATCAGGTTCTTAAAATCAGGTTCTTAAAATCGAGTTCTTATAGCTAGGTTCTTAAAAGCAAGCTCATAAAGCAGGCAGAATAGCACTAAAGCGGTTTGCGTTTATCGCTTACTTAGATGCGAATTAAGCAGACTTAACGCAGTAGCTTAAGGTAGGCTGATGATAACTTTAAAAGGAGGCACTATGGATTGGAATCCTGCCTATACGTGGTTAGTGCTGGCGCTACTTCTCAGCTTGGGGGAGTTAACATCAGGCGCCATGGTACTGCTGGCGCTTGGCATCGCCGCCGCCTTGACTGCGGCCGTTACTGCGTTGGGATTATCGCTACCCTGGCAGCTTTTAAGCATGGGTATCTTTACCGGTGTTCTGGTGCCAATAGGTATTAGGGTGATCCGCCCACGTTTTTCCCCTCGCGGCGTTGCCTACGGCACCACCGGCACGGGGGTAGAAAAGGGCAATTACTACCATACGTTGCGCCGCGATTATGACGATGCAACCGGTATCAAAATTAACGGTGACTTTTACCGCTTGCGCGTCACCGATACGGGCACAACAGACCTGCCACCCGACACCTCCGTTATTTTTCAACGCTTTGAAGGTACCACAGCACTGGTTGCTCTCCCTTCGTCAGTACCCAATCCTTTGCAAGACGACACCACACTTCGTAAGGAACCTTGATAATGGATCTACCTATTAGCCCCGGTTTGTTAATAAGCCTGATTATTGTCGTTATCGGCATCGTGATCATTTCCAAAGGGCTGGTCATTGTTCGCCAATCTGAGGTCATGGTGGTTGAGCGCCTCGGCTCGTTTAATCGCGTACTCGAAAGCGGTATCAATATCATCGTGCCCTTTATCGAGCAACCCCGCGCCATCACTATGTTGCGCTATCGCAAAATGGGCGAAGAGTACCAGGCCATTACCACTGATGAGATTCGCATTGACCGCCGCGAGACGGTAATGGACTTCCCCGGCCAGCCGGTTGTCACTACCGACAATGTGACCGTACGTATCAATGGCGCGCTCTACTATCAGATCATCGATCCTAAGCGCGCTGTTTACGAAGTCGTCAATATGAGTCAGGCCGTCGAGGTTCTGGCCAAAACCACGCTGCGCTCGGTGGTTGGCAAAATGGAGCTGGATAAGCTGTTTGAGTCGCGCGCGGAAGTGAACAATGAAATTCAGGCCGCGATGGAAGAGCCTGCTTCTAAATGGGGCGTCAAGATATCTCGTGTAGAGGTACAGGATATCGCCATGCCCGAAGAGGTGGAAACGGCCATGCGCCTGCAAATGGCCGCCGAACGTAAACGCCGCGCGACGGTGACCGAGGCTGAGGGTGAAAAATCCGCGGCCATTGCCATGGCGCAGGGCCAGCGTGAATCGTCCATTCTTAACGCCCAGGGTGATAAGGAGTCGGCTATTCTGCGTGCTCAGGGCGAGCAGGAATCCATCAAGCTGGTACTTAACGCAATTGGTGACAGTGAAGAGAACAAGCGGACGGTCGTGGGCTATTTGCTGGGCCAGAGCTATATCAAAGGCCTGCCCAATATGGCAAAAGATGGCGAGCGGGTATTTGTACCTTATGAGTCCTCTGCACTGCTGGGTTCAATGGGTATGTTCCGCGAGCTGGCTGGCTCACCTGAAGATGCCGTGGGGGAACATCTTAAACATCGTGCAGGTAATGCCAGCGCATCCAACAGCTTTCGCAGTGGCGTGGTAGGCGGAGCCACCAATAGCTAAATAAAAAATCACTAATACAAAAATCGCTAATGCAAAATCATGCAACGCTAATTTAAACTAAATCAAACCGCGCCGGGTAATGATAAGCCCGGCTTTTTTTTGTAGTCAACGTGACATATAACTGCTTTACTTTACCCAATAAGAAAATATTGATACATACCTATCTAAACAGCCCGCAGGGAAACAAACTTCTTTTGCCGCGTGTAGGCGAAGTTTATCAGCTGGTTTTTAATCCGTCAGGGATCTCTTACCCTTGCTAAGCCAAGCATCATTAGCCGCTTTTATTCAGCGGATCATGGCTGGCCTGCCGGGTTTTAGCATCGTTACGAATTATCCAGTGATGATGCGTTTAACAGCCGCATAACAGCGACCAGGAACAGAACTTTGTTGTTGCGTGGGTATGGCATCTATAAAGCTATCCTGTGGGGCATTACACTTTGTATTGGAGTGCTGCTTTCGTGTGCCTTAAAGGCCGACACAGCGCCCCAACCTCTACATAGCTGGGAATATCATTGGGGCGACCTCCCTCTTGATACGCAAGGCACTCTTCAGCAAAACAATACAACGCCCGTCTGGCACGCCATTAGCTTTCCTGCCAACCCACCGGAACGAAATGGCCAGCAGCAAGTATGGTTTCGCGGTGTGTTACCGGAAGGTAACTGGAGTGATCCGGTACTTTATATCACCAGTATCGATCTGATTGGCCAGGTCTATCTGGATGATACGCTGATATATCAGTACGGCGAATTCGATGAACAGGGCCGTGGAGATTTTGCAGGCTGGCCCTGGCACATGGTCGACCTGCCTGAGGGATTTTCCGGCAAATCGCTTAATATACGAGTGTTCTCCTATTATACCAATATCGGCCTGTGGGGCGAAGTAAAGGTAATGGAGCGCCTTGATGTATTGAAAAGCATCATCCAAATGTCCGTTCAAGACCTTGCTGTTAGCGCTCTAGTGTTCGTTTTAGCATTTATAGCCAGCATATTCGCTCTAATGGGCCCCGAACGGCGCGGTTTTGCAGCTATCGCTCTGTTTGCCTACGCCTCAGGGCTGATGCTGATGGCTGAGGCGCCGGCTCGCCAGCTAATCATTGACAACGCCCTGGCGTGGGATACGTTACGTGCAGGCAGTTATTATACGTTACCGGTTGCCCTGGGGTTGCTGCTAAGCCACTGGTTTAACGGCACCACTAAACGCTGGCTGACACGGCTCTGGACGCTGCATTTAGCTTATCTCGCTATTTCAATCGGCTTGGTTCAGACAGGGGTGATCAGCCTGTCTCTCACGTTCCCTGCATTTGATGCGCTGCTAGTCGTCACACTGCCTGCCATGCTAATGCTTGCCCTGTTTCGGTTTCGCGAATTAAGTATCGAGCAACGCTTATTGGCGCTTAGCTTCACCTTTTTCATACCGCTGTTATTGGCTGATATGCTGGTAGCCCACGGCTTCGTTGCCTGGCGCCCTATCTCATTAAGTTACGGTACGTTGATTTTTTCGCTGGCTAACGCCGCCATCTTTCTGTGGCACTATCGTCATACACAGCAGCAAATGTCGCTTACTAACGAAACCCTTGAACATCAGGTGGCATCGCGAACAAAGGAGCTGGATCGCCTCGTTCAGGAATTAGAAAATCTGTCTTTTAAAGACTCCCTCACCAATCTATACAATCGACGTCATTTCGATACGGTGTTCGCACATGAGTGCCGACGCGCGCAGCAAAATACCAGCCAACTAACTCTATTGATGCTGGATATCGACCACTTCAAGCAGATCAACGATCACTTTGGTCATGATGCCGGTGATAGCGTGCTGGTGGCAATTGGTGCACTGCTGAGGCAACACTTTCGCGGTCTCGATATCGTTTGCCGATTTGGCGGTGAAGAATTTATTGCTCTGCTGCCAAGTACCTCAGTTAACGCTGCCGAAGCGTGCGCTAACGCGCTCTTGGAACAGGTATCCCAACTTTCTCTAACGCACCAGGGTACGTTATTAAGAAACGTGACGTTTTCCTGTGGAGTGGCAACCTATCCAGACCATACTCAGGATCCATTTAGGCTACTTAAACTGGCTGATGAGGCGCTATATCAGGCTAAAAACGGCGGCCGCAATCGCTGCATCGTGTGGGTCGAAGCGTCTCAACCACAGGAGTTTATGCTGGGCAGCCATAGCCCAGCAGGGGCTATCACCAGGCTATCGCCTAAGATGCATGAAACATCAGAACGTAAGCTATAAACACCGCCTACCCATACTTAACTCAACCGGCTGCCGCTACTGGTTTTTTCTTTGCCAAGACGGGTCAGCCCACGCGGCGCCGCAATGCGAAAGAAGCGCTCGATCACGTCGATATTAGTCGCCGGTGTCATTAACGAAACGCCAATGAACACGGGCAAGTTGATCATTAGCCCCCAGAAACCAGCATGCACACCCAACGGATGCGACCATAACGTGGTAAACGCCACGGTTACCAGAAAGCCTGACACAATGCCTGCCATAACGCCTAGGCGTGACGCGCGAGGCCAGAAGAACATGCCGATAAAGGCAGGCAGCACTTGCGATGCAAACCCCAATCCCACTAGTAAAATCATCACCAAACTACCCGGCTCGGCAATCGCCAAAGGCGCAATCACCAGCGCCATAATGGGCACGATCATGAGTCTGGCAAGCCTACCGGTTGTGGCGTCCGAAAGCTTTAACAGCGGCTGAATGACATCCTTGCTCAATGAAAGCGATACCGAATGTATGAACGGCTCGCTGGACGACATAGAAGCCGCCAAAGTGCCCGCCCCCAGCAATCCCACCAGTACCACCGGTAGATGCTGCATGGCATATTCAAGGGCTACGGTATCGGCTCGAACCAACTCGGGTAGCGAGAAAATACCGATAAAGCCCACCACCACCATAGGCAAGATCACCACGTAATACGTCGGCAGCCAAGTAGCGCTTCGCCGGATAGTACGCGCTGAAGATGCACTCATCCATTGAGTCCATACCGGGGGCATAAAGGAAAACATCGAGACAATAATCGAGGTCGTCCAAAAGCTGTAGGTCATGTCTTCACGGGCGCCTGGCAGCGTTAAAAACTCAGGATGCTCGGCTTGGATGCGCTCAAATACCCCCGCAAAACTTAGCCCGCCCGTCGCGCTATATACTGCCCACATGCCCACCGCCCAAGCGACAATCAGCATCAGCACGCCCTGGAACGCATTAGTACGCCCAATGGCTCGCTGCCCGCTGGCGTATAAATAGACGGCAATACTGGTCAATACCAGCACAACACCCAACCAGATCGGTATCAGCCCCCCGCTCATCACAAACAGGATGTAAGCCGAACCAATGGTTTGCAGTACCGCGTAGGCAACCGAGCCCACCGCCATGACCAGTGCCGCAAGCGCACCCAGCGCAGGGCTCTGATAGCGATCAGCAATAGCGCTTGCCTGGGTCACGTGGCCAAACTCGGCGCCAAACTGCCATACCTTCGGGCCAAAGTACCAGGCGATAAGTGCCAGATAGGCCAGGTAAGTGGCCACATAAAAGACCGCCACGCCTTTAGAATACGCCCAGCCCGGTGCACCCATAAAGGTGTAAGCGCTCACGCTACCCGCAGCAATCAGCAGATAGAGCATGACAGGGCCCATGCTGCGTCCGGCAACGCCCCACTCCTCCAGACTGTCCATATTGGCGCCTTTAATGCGGGCGCGTAAGCCAATCATCATGACGATGGCAACGTAAGCTAGCGTAATAAAAAGCGGCCAAACGCTATTCATGGTTGTCCCCCTCGACAATACGATTGCCTACTAACATAACCGCCACGCAGGCAAAAATAACCAGATAGCTCCAGACCACCATCAGGGGTAGGCCTAACACCAGGATTGACCGATTGACCCAGCCAATCACCGGCCAAGTGCCCATTACGATCAGTGCTACAAACGCGATGAATAAGCCCCAGCCCGCACGCGTGGTGGGCAATACCAATAAACGTCGCATAGTGGTTTCCTATTATTTAGCGAGCGGCAGATAGTCAGTATTGATAGCGTTACGCACATCCGTTAATTATCTGCCGTCTACATCTCAAACTGGCGTGACATCAACGTCACAGCTTCTCCCCGGTACTCAAGGCACTCGACCGGCTGCCAGCCCAGTCGCTGGTATAGCGCCTGCTGGTCCGGCGTGTAGAGGTAAAACCTGCGAATGTCATTTGCCTGTGCCTCGACTTCCACACGCTTTATCAGTGCGGAAGCAATCCCGCGCCCGCGTGACCCAGGCAGTACGAACACCGAAGCAAGCCAGGGAGTTAACTCAGAGCGAATGCTCATATCATCGGCAACCAGGCTGGCGGTACCTACCGGCATATCGCCTTGCATAGCAACAAAAATAGACGGCACGCCTACGGCACCGCACTCGGAAATGGTTTCTTCAATGGCGTCCTGAAGTGTCTTCTCTGGATTCAGGTGTCCCCAGGCCGTAAACATCCATTGCGTAACATCAAGGACATGCGGACTATCAGCGTTCAGGCGCTCAATGGTGATCGCATCGTGCATACGGTTTCCAGAATATTTAGCAAAAGCAGACATGGTAATGACATATATCGTCAATCACTAGAGAGGTGAACGTGCTCTTAACGCGACGTCAAACGCTTTTCCCGCCAGACTGCTCATTTAACGCCGCTTCAAGCAACTCATTAATAAGCGTCCCTCCCCAAGTATCGCCATGTACCAGCTCACTGAGTGGCAATCGCGAGCGCCAACCCTTGGTTTCAAGCTCAGGCTGATCCAGAAACTCGTTGACATAGCCAAGGCAAAGATACGCCACGGGATAAACATGCTCGGGCAGGTTGAGAGCTGCGCTCAACTGAGTTTGGTCAAGAACACTTACCCAACCTACCCCAACGCCTTCTGCCCGCGCCGCCAGCCACAGGTTCTGCACCGCCAGGCAAGTGCTGAACAGATCGGTCTCCATGATGCTGTCGCGCCCCAACACGTGAGGGCCACCACGGCTGCGATCGCAGGTAATACAGAGATTGAGCGGACTTTCCAGAATGCCCTGAAGCTTGAGGCCTTTATAAAGATTCTTGCGCTCACCGGTAAAGCGTTCGACAGCTTTTTCATTGGCCTGCTCAAATAGTGCCAAAATCGATGTCCTGACCTCACGACTTTCAATGACAATGAAATCCCATGGCTGCATGAATCCAACCGAAGGTGCGTGGTGCGCGGCCTGCAGTAGACGCGCCAGCACGTCAGCTGGAATCGGGTCGGGAAGAAACTGTGAGCGCACGTCACGACGCTCATAAATGGCGCGATAAAGCCCGTGGCGTTCACTCTCTGTAAAGGAGTCATCTGAGGCGGTCACGGGGGTCAACTCCAGTTGCGTTGTGGTTTAAGCGTGAGGGGCGGGTTTGACCATATCAATATGCGGTATGCCGTCTTCATCGTAGGGCTCACTCATGCGCTCGAACCCAAACGACTCGTAGAAAGCGTTCAAATAGACTTGTGCGCCAATCTTGATACCCAGGTCCGGATAGGTTTGCTCGGTAAAACGAATCGCCTCCGCCATCAGCTCGCGGCCATATTGACAGCCCCGGAAAGCGTTAAGGGTCATCACCCGGCCAATGGAAGGCTCGGCGAATTTATCCCCCGGCCCCACCACACGGATATACGCCGCCAGCTCCCCTTCAACCGTAGCGGTAAGATGCCAGGCTAGAGGATCCAATTCGTCTACTTCCTGGTAGGCACACTGTTGCTCTACCACAAACACCATTACACGCGCTTTGACGATCTCGTAAAACGCGCGGGTGCTCAGCTCATCAAAACGCGCCCAGTGAAAACATAGCGGCATACCGGCCTTCTCTCTTGAACAGGATGTCGTTTATTAAAAGCCGATTATACAGACAAGTAAGTGACGGGCTATCACAGCGAGGCAGATGAGCATCCCTTTCCGCAGCTACCTCCGGCAGTACTGGTCACGGCATTAGTAAATACTAATTCGATATTGAAAACGATTATCATTTAAATTAGCATTACATTTTGCGTTTAGCCGTCAACGTATTCGCTTTGCTTGCTTCAGCCAATATCCACGCTTTAGGGAGTTACCCTCAATGCCTCGCACTTTGTCGGCGCCATATGCGCTTTCTTCGCTTTCCCTTGCTGTTGCCCTGGCCCTTTCAAACCCGCTTTTCGCCCAGGAACACACTAGTGACGAAAAGGCATTCGACACGCTCTATGTGACCGCTGAAGCCATTGCAAGCCAGGCATTGGGAGCATCGACGATTACCGCCGACGATATCGAGCAACGCCCACCCGCCAACGACCTTTCCGAATTGATAAGAACCATGCCAGGGGTAAACCTAACCGGCAATACCGCCTCAGGCCAGTACGGCAACAACCGTCAAATCGATTTGCGCGGCATGGGGCCTGAAAACACTCTGGTACTGATCGACGGCAGGCCGGTCGGCTCGCGTAACTCAGTGCGCATGGGCCGCAGCGGTGAACGCAACACCCGTGGCGACACCAACTGGGTGCCCGCCGAGGCCGTCGAGCGCATCGAAGTGCTGCGCGGGCCAGCCGCTGCCCGCTATGGCTCTGGCGCCTCTGGCGGTGTTGTTAATATTATTACCAAGCAGCCCTCTGATACGTTCAGCGGTTCTGTAAATCTGTATGGGCGCCTACCGGAAGATAGTGCCGAAGGCGACACGCAGCGTGCGGGATTCGTTCTCACCGGGCCGCTGCTGGAGAACCTCTCGTTTCGACTTTATGGCAACGTCGCACGCACCGATGCCGACTCGCTGGATGTTAACGCTGACTTCGCCTCAACTCCGGATGCCACACCGCCAGCCGGACGCGAAGGCGTTCGAAATCGCGATATCAACGGCCTGCTACGCTGGGATGTGAACGACGCTAATGTGATCGAGCTTGAGGCTGGCACTAGCCGCCAGGGTAATATTTACGCAGGAGACCGCGCCGTTCGAGTCGATGGCACCGACCTGCTCACCGAGCTTGCCAATGGCGGCGCGGAAACCAACCGGATGTATCGCAATACCGTCTCACTCACCCACCGAGGTAACTGGGGCGAGAATACATCGCGCTTAACGCTCGGCTTTGAAGGCACCAATAATGCACGTTTGGACGAAGGCCTGGCCGGGGGCCCGGAAGGGAGTATCAGTAACGATCAGGATTGGTCGACCTCCAGGCTGCGCAATTACCGGCTCGATGGCGAGGTGAATCTTCCAACCCAGTTAGCCGGCAATGAACACGTCTGGACCGTGGGTTTCGAACATCAAGATAGTCGCCTTGAGGACGCGTACGCTGTTCAAGGCGCCGTCAACTGGGGCGATTCGGTGCCAGGAATCGACTCAAGCAATCAGGATGGCAAAGCAGACGCACAGACAACCGCCGTCTTTGTAGAAGACAATATCTACCTGGGCGAGCGCTGGATCGTAACGCCCGGTGTACGTCTGGATCACCATAGCCAGTTCGGCAATCACGTGAGCCCCAGCCTGAATACTCAGTTTCACGCCACGGATACCGTCACTTTGAAAGGCGGTATTGCGCGAGCCTTTAAAGCGCCCAATCTTTATCAGGCCAACGATAACTATCTCTATTATACCCGTGGTTATGGCTGCCCCTTTGGCTACACGGGCAACAGCGGCGGCGGGTGTTACGTTCAGGGCAACAGCGACCTTGACCCGGAAATCAGCTTGAACAAGGAGATCGGCATTGAGTGGGCCGATAACGGCTACCACACGTCACTGACCTACTTCCATAACGATTACGACAATCGTATTCAGGCAGGCCTGGATGAAGTGGGCCGAACGGTGTCCGACAATGGCGGTGTTTTCCAGTGGCAGAACGCTTCCAAGGCGGTGGTAAGCGGCCTGGAAGGCAACCTGCGGATCCCCTTGATAGGCGACAATGGCAACACGCTCAGTTGGAACAACAACTTTACCTATATGGTAGAGAATAAAAACAAGCAAACCGGCCAGCCGCTTTCCATTGTTCCCGAGTACACGCTCAATACCTCGTTTGACTGGTGGGCAACCGCCGACCTTTCCGTGCTTTTCAAGGGCACCTGGTATGGCAAACAGACGCCTCCGACGCGCAGCATCAGCGGGGCTCCGCAATCAGGTGAAGAGCTTAGCGTAAGGGGCCCCTACAGCGTTTGGGGGTTGAGCGCCCAATACTATCTGACCAATGACCTACGCCTGGGCGCAGGGGTTGAGAATCTATTCAACGAGCGCCTCTATCGTGAAAACACGGGCCTTGGCTCTGGTGCTGCCACCTATAACGAGCCGGGACGAGCCTACTTCATGTCGCTGAATATGGACTTCTAAACGGGCTGCGTATGCTGTTAACCCCTTACAAAACCTATCGCTTGCCGCACCTGTTAGGGGCGGCTCTTACCCTGGCGCTTACCTGTTTTGGGAGTACCGCTGCAGTGGCACAGCAACGTGAGCCTACCATGTCGCTAGCGCATACCGTGCTGGATGAATCGCTTGATGATTATCGTTTTGAGCGCTTTAGCGTTGCAAGCGCAGATGATGAACGCCACTGGCGCGTGACGCTCGCCATCCCGACGGGGGCTGCCCCCGAGGCCGGTTTTCCGGCGTTCTGGATGCTGGATGGCAACGCTGCCCTGATGGAGTTCGATACGGACCTGCTCAAAGAGCTTGCCTTGCAAACGACCCCGCCTGTCTTAGTATTTTTAGGCTACGCCAATGACCTGCGCATCGATCCGGCGCGCATGCGGGATTACACCTTTAGCGCTTTACCTGATGATAACGCCGAGACACCACCAGAGCGCCGAGGCGGCGGTGCGAATGCCTTTTTAGAGACGATTGAGCGCCAGATACGCCCGGAAATCGCCACGCGTGTCAAAACGGATACAACGCAGCAAACGCTGTGGGGCCATTCACTGGGTGGGCTTTTTGCACTGCATACACTGTATACCCGTACCGGCGCCTTCAGTACTTATGCCGCGGGCAGCCCTTCGCTCTGGTGGGCCGATGGCGCCCTGTTGGGCGAACCCGAGCGCCGGTTTACTGCTAACAACTCCGGTCGTCCAGCGCGTGTTCTGTTAAGCATGGGCGGCGGCGAACGCGCACGCGATACCCGCCACCGCGATATGAGTAACCCACGGGTGCAGGCACATCTGCGGCGCGTCGCGAGTGTTCCCACCGACTCAACCGAAAAGCTTGCCGAACGGCTTCAACAGGTTCACGGCATACAGGCCAGCTACCGCGAATTTCCAGAGTTAAGCCATGGCCTGACGTTTCGTGCATCGCTGATGGATGCACTTCATCAAGGGGTAGGCATACCGGATCACAGCAACACTCGCGGCACCATCCGATGACGATACGTCACCCTTTTTCACCCACGTTTAAAGGAGCAAACGCTATGCAACGCCTTTCCAATGGTTATCGCCTCAAGCCTTTAGCGGCCGTTATCATCGCTTTATGTACCCTGCCTTCAGTGGCATCGGCTCAAGTCTTTGACCAGCCTGACACCGATTTTAAGGGCAGCGTTTACGCCACAACGCCACTTATTCTTCCCGGCAGCGATGTTGAGTTTGTGGGTCGTGATTTCACCCCCGGCCAGACCGTGGAGCTTTCACGTGGCAATACGCCACTTAACGATACTGCTTACACCGCCGATGACGATGGCAGCTTCACCGCGACCATTACCCTGCCCGAAGACGCCGCTCCCGGCCGTCACCCGTTGGTGTTGATCGCCGAAAATCCCTATGCTGCCAGCATTGTCGATCTCAAAATCTCGCCGCCCATTGCGTTAAACGGCGATGACGCCTTTGATGTGATTGATACCGCCCTGCCTGCCGGTCTCTATCAAAGTGCCTATAGCGCTAAAAACAGTGCGCTGTTCGTCACCCGCGCAGTAGGACGCCCGCCGGTCACTCAGTCAGAACTACTTAAAGTCGATCCTGATACCCTTGAAGTAATTACTCGAGTGACGCCACACCAGGTGCCCGATTACGATGATGAACGCGTCTTTGCAGCGTATGGCGTGGGGGTGGATGATGCCAACGGCAACGTCTGGGTGACCAATACCCGCGAAAATACCGTTGCGGTCTATCGTCAGGACGACTTATCCCTGGTTAAACAGTTCGACGCCGGAACAGTGCCCCACTCTCGCGATGTAATTATCGATAGCCAGCGCGGCAAGGCGTATGTCTCGGCGACCGGTGAAAACTATCTATCGGTGTTCGACGCATCAACCCTTGAACCTCTCGGGCAGATCGAGATTTCATCGTCCGTACGCGGTGAGCAATTCACACCCATGAGCCTGGCGCTGGATGAAGCCTCTGGTCGTTTGTTTACCGTGAGCATCAGCACTCCCGAGGCGGTAGTCATCGATACCCAAAACGATAGTGTTGAAAAGGTGATTACGCTGACCAACGCCAACCGCGCCTCCGGCGTTGCTTTTGATGCGCAAAGTGAACAGTTGCTGGTGGCCTCGCAAGGCTCTGACAATCTGCTTTACGTGGATATCGCATCTGGCGATATCGTCCACGACGTACCGGTCGGCGCTGGCCCGCTCAATGTGGCGTTTGAAGCCGATAGTGGCTTGGCGTATGTGAGCAACCGCGCCTCCGGTACGCTCGCCATCCTCAACCGCGAGGGTGAACTTGTCGCCAATATCGACGGCGGCACTTACCCCAATCACGTTCACGCCGATGGCCAAGGCCACATATTCGCGGTCAATAAGGCCCGCGGCGAAAATGACTCTCGGGGCGACCACGTGCGGCGCATTCAAGCGATCAATGAGTAAACGATCGGAAAGTCTTTAACCAACGTCACCGGCCTGAGCCGGTGGCGTTATTCTAGTAGCTGCTCAGCGTCTCACTGCGTCTCAACGCTATGTAAAAACTGCTTAAGCAACGCATCAAGTTGCGTCCGCTGTTCATCGCTTAGGCCACTGACCAGCTCTGCCTGTGTCGCCACATGAGCAGCAACGACTTCGTCAATTAACGCAAATCCTTTACCCGATAGCGAAATCAGAAAGCCTCGCCCGTCGGCAGGGTTTTTGACACGCTCAATCAATTCTGCTTTTTCCAACTGCTGAAGCCGATGCGTCATGGTGCCGGATGTCACCATGGTGGAGGCCATTAAATCGCTGGGTGAAAGCGCATAAGGCGGGCCTTCGCGGCGCAGCGTGGCCAGTACATCAAAGCTTGAGTCGTTAAGGCCATACGCCGCCCAGGTCTGCTCCATGCGACGCATCAGGCTCTGGTGCAGCCGCTTAATCCGGCCCAGCGTGCCCATAGGGGCGACATCCAGGTCGGGGCGCTCTTTTTGCCACTGGGCGAGTATTTTATCGACGTGATCCATGGCGCTTATGCTTGCCGACTTTTAGCTTGACGTCAAGGTAAAAAGCCATATACCTTGATATCAAGGTATTTTAAAAATCGTCTTTAAGAGCAACTAAAAGAGCCACGCTATGCATTCATCCAAGACAAGAACAGGGGCACTTCCCAAACATACGCGGCTTGCCGCATTTATCTATCTTGTCACCGGTGGTGCGCTGCTTGGTCTCTCAACCAATCTGGCTAAACTGGCCGGTGAAGCGCAGCTGTCGCCACTCGCCTTCCTGTTTTGGTCGATTGCCGGCGCGGCTTTAATTCTGCTGGTGGTGGCAGCGCTACGCAGCAATTTGCCGCCTGTCACTGGCCGCACGCTTGAGTACTACCTTGTTTCGGCCTTTGTGGGTGTGGCGGGTTCTAACCTGATTTTCTTCTCGGCTATTCCGCATATCGGTGCAGGTTTTGTCGCCCTTGTGATTACATTGCCGCCGCTGCTTACCTACGTTGGCGCGCTGATATTAAAGCTGGAGCGTTTTCAGATGATGCGTGCAGTGGGTGTTATGTCCGCACTCGCGGGTGCCATCACCTTGGCGGCTCACAAGCTTTCCGCGCCTGATGCCGACTATGTGTGGATTTTGCTGGCGTTGGCGGGTCCGGTACTGTTGGCCATCGGCAATCTTTACCGCACACTGCGCTGGCCAGCGGGTGTGTCAGGCGAGGCGCTGGCGCCCGGTATGCTAGTCGCCGCGGCCACCCTGCTGTTCAGCGTCAGCCTGCTGCCGGGCTTTTCGCTTGAGGTTCCAACCGAGCAACGTCTTCCACTTCTGTTGATCGCCATTCAATCAGTGGTGTTTGCAGGCCAGTTTTTACTACTTTTTCTACTTCAAAAAACCGGTGGGCCAGTGCTGCTGAGCCTGCTGGGTTCCGTCGGGGCGGTGGTCGGCGTACCGGTTGCGATATGGCTACAAGGCGAAGCGGCGCCGGAGGGTTTGCTCCCCGGCGCGCTGCTGATAGGTGCGGGCATCGCCCTGCTTAATATAGGCAAAGCCAGAAAGCTTTCTTAGATAAACCAGGAAACAGTATTTTACAGCCGGGCATCGATAGAGGGGGACAGCATTCAGAAGATACGCCGCTGCATGTAATGAGTATTATCTTCCGTTTTACGAATATGAAAGCCCATGCGTTCGTAGAGCGCGACGGCAGGGTTGATGCAAAACACGCGAAGGCGCAGCGTGTCGATACCCAACTGTCGCGCCCTGTCTACCGTATAATGGATAGCTGCCGTACCAAGGCCTTGGCGCCGCCACTGCGGCGCAATTTGCAGCTCGCGAATATAGCAAGCCTCGGTATCCTGGTTGATACACAGCAAGCCCACCGGGTGCGCATTGATGACCAGCTGATAGCTTTCCAATGTGCGCCATTCGCTATCGAACAGGGCACTGTCCCAGTGCATATCCAACTGATCATAGTAGTCCGACATGTTCTGGCGGATCAGTTGCTCTGCGAAATCCTTATCGCTGGTTGGTAGAATGAGCGGCGTCATATTTACTCCCGGCGCTCCCTTCGGCACCTATTACGAAAGCACTTATTGGCTTTGGCTATTATTTCATACGGGCTGCACACGTAAATCCCAGACTCAAACAGCGCTTCGCGCTGCATCGCTAGCTGAAGCTGCTCCCACAGTAGGCAAACGCACCGGGATTGTGGGAGCTGAGTTCACTCGGCGATGGCGGTGCTAACCGCCCTTGAGTATTTGCTGCCACTAAATCCGGCAGCGCTTCGCGCTGCATCGCTAGCTGAAGCTGCTCCCACGATAAGCAAACGCATTGAAGTTGTGGGAGCTGCGTTCACTCGGCGATGGCGGTGCTAACCGCCCTTGAGTATTTGCTGCCACTAAATCCGGCAGCGCTTCGCGCTGCATCGCTAGCTGAAGCTGCTCCCACAGTAGCCAAACGCACCGGGGTTGTGGGAGCTGAGTTCACTCGGCGATGGCGGCGCTAGCCGCCCTTGGGCATGTGCCGCCACTAAATCCGGCAGCGCTTCGCTAGCTGACGCTGCTCCTACGATATTCCTAACCCAACTGAAACGGATAAACCGAGCCGACTTGCAGCAATTTTGTTAGCTCGTCCAACGCGGTGAGGGATTCTTCTGCAAGCTTCGGGTCGGCGAGGTCTTGTGTGGCGAGACGGTCGCGGTAGTGGCGGTTGACCCAGGCAGTGAGATCTTCATAAAGATCGTTGGTGAGCAGCACACGACCGGTGAGGGCTGCGCGCTCGGCTTCTGATAGAACGACCCGCAGGCGCAGGCAGGCGGGGCCGCCGCCGTTGCGCATGCTTTGCTTGACGTCTTTCACCACTACGTCACTGATCGGGTTATTGCCTGCCAGCAGGTAGTCTTGAACGGTGCGCCAGACCGCCTCACGCTCCTGGCATTCGCTGGGTACGACCAGTGTCATGGTGCCATCCGGGTTGGAAAGCAGCTGCGAGTTAAACAGGTACGACGCCACCGCGTCTTCCAGGCTTACCGCTTCAATCGGTACGCGAACGGGAATCAAGGGCGTCGTCATCTTGCGGCGCAGCTCGTCGAGCGTGCCCTCTTCGTCCAGGAAAGCCATTTCGTGATACAGCAGCACGGGGCCATTGCCCACGGCGATGACATCGTTATGGAACACGCCCGCATCAATAGCATCTGGATGCTGCTGGGCAAACACCGTTTGCGCTTCACTTAAACCATGCTGGCGGGCAATGGCTTGGCTAGCTTCTAACGTTTGGCGGGCGGGATAGCGCTTGGGTTCGCGCTCACCGCTACGCACGTCACCAAATGCCTGACGGCCATACACAAACAGATGCACGCCCGGCTCACCATACTCTCCACACAGGCGAGTATGATTGGCTGCCCCCTCATCGGAAAATGCAGGCGTGGCAGGCAGCACAGGATGATGGGCGAAGTGCTGCTCACTGTGAAAAATGGCTTGCAGCACGCGCCCCGTGGTTTGCGGCTCGAGAAAGCGGTGAAAGCTTGACTGCAGGTTGGCCGGGGTAAAGTGCACCCGGCGATCCGGCGCATCGATGCTGGGAGTAACGGTGCCCGCATTGGCCGTCCACATGCTGGAAGCCGAACACACGGCACGCAGCAGCTGCGGGGCATCGGCGGCGGCACGAGTAAGCACGGCATGATTGCTGCCGCTAAAACCCAAGTCGCGCAGCGCGCCGATATCCGGGCGCTGCTGGGGCGGCAAAACACCCTGGGCGTAGCCCGCCTCCATCAGCGACTTCATTTTTAAAAGCCCCTGCAGCGCGCCCTCTTTGGGATTGGAGACCAGGCCACCATGGCTCATGGAAGCCACATTCCCCACAGCCAGCCCCGAGTAGTTATGTGTCGGGCCTACCAAACCGTCGAAATTGACCTCGCGCACGCCATACGCGCTTCTGTTCGCCGCCCCGCTCATAGGCTGACTCCCGGCGGTAAGGTTTCGGGAATTTCCAGGCTATCGGCTTCCATGGAAGCCACCGGGTAGGCGCAGTAGTCCGCTGCATAGTAAGCGCTGGGACGATGGTTGCCACTGTCGCCGACACCGCCGAAAGGCGCATCCCCGGAGGCACCGGTGGTTTGGCGGTTCCAGTTCACGATCCCCGCGCGAATGCGCAGCAGGAAATCAGCCCAATCATCTTGATCACCGCCAATTAGCCCGGCCGAAAGCCCGTAGCGCGTATCGTTGGCAAGCTTGAGCGCTTCATCCCAATCGCTATAGCGATGAATTTTAAGCAGCGGGCCGAAGTACTCTTCATCAGGCACATCCAGACCGGTCATATCAATTAACGCCGGGCTGAGCAGGCTGGTGTCCTTTTTGAGGCGCTGCATGCGGTTGATCACCGTGCCGCCTAAAGCTTCCAACGATTCCTGAGCGTCCAACAAGCCATCCGCAGCGGCAACGCTGACCAAGCCGCCATAAAACGGCTCGGGATTATTTTCAAACGGTCCGGCCACATGCAGTTTGGCAATCGCTTCAGAGAGCGCTTCAATAAGCCGGTCGCCCTGCTCGCCTTGCGGGACAATAAGCCGACGCGCGCAGGTGCAGCGCTGGCCGCCGGAAAGATAAGCCGACTGCAAAATGGTGAGCACGGCCGCGCGTTCGTCGTCGATGTCCTTGACCACCAGTGGGTTATTACCGCCCAGCTCTAACGCCAGAATTTTATCCAGCTGGCCTGCAAACTGTTGCTGTAACATGCCGCCAACCTTGGCGCTGCCGGTAAACAGCAAGCCATCAATACCGGGATGCGCGGAAAGCGCCTGCCCCACCGGCACACCGCCCTGTACCAGGTTGATAATGCCCTCGGGCAGCCCGGCCTCAAGCCAGCACTGCAGGGTTAAATCGGCGGTCAGCGGTGTTTGATCACTGGGTTTGAAGACCACGGTATTGCCCGCCAGCAGAGCGGGCACCATATGACCATTGGGCAAGTGACCTGGGAAATTATACGGGCCAAATACGGCCATGACGCCATGAGGTCGATGACGCAGGACCGCTTTGGCGCTGCCTACCGATTTTTCACGCTCGCCGGTGCGTTCGGTGTAGGCTTTAATCGAAAGCGCTATCTTGCCAACCATTGCGCCTACTTCGGTGCGTGCTTCCCAAAGCGGTTTGCCGGTTTCACTGGCAATTGCTGTCGCTAACACTTCAGAGCGGCTTTTGACGACGTCGGCAAAGCGTTCAGCGAGGGCTTGGCGTTCGCTAAAGGGTAATTTTGCCCAGTCAGGAAAAGCGTTGCGTGCGGCTTTCACCGCACTCTCGACCTGAGTACGGCTGGCCGCCCCCCCTTGCCAGAGTAGCTCGCCTGACACAGGATCGTACTTATTTAGCGATTCTGCAGCGCCGTCCATCCAGACGCCGTTGATAAGCTGCTGCTGTTGGGCCTGCATCGTATTCTCCTCGTCTGTTAGGTTTCCAGAAGCCGAACGGTATCGCCTGAGGTAACCCCAAGACGCTGCGCTTCTGTGCTGCTTAAAACAATCGTGTCACGCGTGGGCGCACGGCCTATCCATGCGGCAGTAAAGGACTGCATGCTTGTGGTCGCGGCCAGCCAGCGGCTAACGCTCTCCTCAGAGGCATCAGCGGCTATTTCAACTTGATAAAGCTGTGAATTGCGCACAGCCCGCACGTCATCGATATAGGCTTCAACCGTCGGGCCGCCATCGAAAATATCGATGTAGCCTTCCCAGCGCAGCCCCTCTTTTTTGAGCATTTCAAGTGCGGGCCTTGTATGACGATGCACTTGGCCAATACACGCGCGCGCCTCCTCGGCCATAAAGGTGGTGTAAATGGGAAAGCGCGGCATCAATTCGCCGATAAAGCTTTTCTGCCCCAGCCCCGTGAGCCGGTCGGCTTCATTAAAGTCCATGGGGAAGAAATGCTTGCCCAGGCTTTCCCAGAAGGGACTACGGTTCTGCTCATCGAACACGCCACGCATTTCCGCGAGCACTTTTTCGGGGAAGCGGTCACGAAACTGAGCAATAAACAGCCAGCGGGCTTTGGAGAGCAGCGCACCGTTGCGCAGATGCTTGTTTGCCTCACCGCGGTATTCCGGGCGCAAAAACAGCGAGCAGACTTCGGCATCCCCGGTATGGTCAGAACTTAGAAACAGCGTATCGATGGTGCGGTGCAAATCCAGCTGTACCGATGAATGAGCCAGGGTGCCCAGCCGATAGTTATAGAAAGGCACTTCACGGCCTACCTGACCTTCAATCGCACAGCAGCCGGCCAGCTCGCCATTGTCTTCATCTTCCAATACGAAGAAGTAAAGCCGGTCGTTAACGGGCGTGCGCTCTTCGAATGCGCGAACGGAGGACTCAATTTTGCCGGCGAGAAACTCGCGATTGCTAGGCAACGAGGTAAACCCCACCCCCGCCTGCTGCGCAAGCGCCAGCAGCCCATCGGCGTCAGCCCGGGCAATCGGTCGAATGCGCATCATAGTTCTCCTTCATCAAAGGCATCCACCGCCGCGGGAAGCGTGAGCGGCGCGGCAAATACAGCCCGGCCTTCTTCCACGCCGAGACGTTTGGCATCCGCTTCTGAAAGCATCAGCTGGCCAGTGGGCGAAAGCGCGTAGCGCGTCACAATACAGCGGAAGTTATCCAGCGCCTGATTGGCAATCAAGGCAGGCTCTGCATCGGGCAAGGCGCTTTCCGGGCGAATTCGCACCGGATGCCAGGCGGCCCGGTAAAAGGTGGCGAGACGCTCACGCTCGGCTTTGACAATCGGGCCTGCATCGAAAATATCCACATGGCGCGAGCGCACAAACCCTTCCGCCAGCATTTCTTGCAAGGCGTCCTCGTGGGCGGGATGCTCCCGGCCAATCGCGGCCCGGGCTGGTGGAGTAAGCAGTGGCAGATACAGCGGAAACTGCGGCATTACCTCGGCAATAAAGCTTTTGGAGCGCACTCCCGCAATATGATTGATATCGTGAAAACTGCGGGCAAAAAAGTGATGGCCCACGCTTTCCCAAAAAGGTGATTCGTTCTGGGCATCCAGGTACCCGGGAAACGCCACGGCCAATATGCGCGAAAAACGCTCGGGGTACTGGGCAATAAACATCAGCCGGGCACGGCGAAGCAGGCTTTCCGCGCTGGTACCTTTATAGCGCGGATTTAACGAGTAGGCGCAAAGCAGCGTGGCGTCAGACACTTCATGGGAAAGCGCCAGGGTTTGTACTTCGCGGCGTACGTTTAGCTGCTGCGAGGCGTGGATCAGCGTTTCCTGACGATAGGTATAATAGGCTTCACTGGCGCCCGCCTGGGCACGAATGGTAGCGGTTCCGAGCACTTCCCCATTACCCGCTTTATCCACCTGCGCGCTGTTTTCCAGAACGAAGGTGTAGTGCTCGTTACCCGGAAATTCGATCTCGTCGTTAAACGACTCCAGGGAGCGCGTAATGCGCTCCTCCAGACGTTCACGATTAGCAGGTAAGTTGGTGAGCTTGGGAGTCGCGTGCTCTGCCAACATGACCAGCGCTTCTAAATCCGCCATTTTTACCGGACGAATGACCAGCATCTTTGACGCTCCCTCTCTCGATGTCGCCGTGGGCGAATTCATGCGTTGGCAACAAGACGCTCAATCGCACGCTCCAGGCGGGCCATGCCTTCAGCGATGTCTGCTTCTGGCACTACCAGTGAGGGCGCCAAGCGAAGCACGTTAGGGCCTGCGATCAGCGCCATTACGCCTTCTTCGATTGCCAGCGGCAGAATGTCCTTGGCACGGCCCTCATAGGCATCCGACATCTGGGCGCCCATCAGCAGCCCCATACCGCGAATCTCTTTAAATACGCCGTGCTTGCGATTAATGGTTTCCAGATGCTCACGGAAAAGATCATGGCGCTTTTGCACGCCTTCCAGCACGTCAGGCGTATCAATAAACTCCAGAGCAGCCAGCGCAATCGCTGAACCCAGGGCGTTACCGCCATAGGTAGAACCATGGGTTCCAAAGGCGAGGGATTTGGCGACGTTATCGGTTGCCAGCATTGCGCCGACGGGGAAGCCGCCACCCAGCGATTTGGCGCTGGTAAGAATATCCGGCGTCACGCCATAACGCTCGTAGGCATAAAGCGTACCGCAGCGGCCAACGCCGGTTTGAACCTCATCAAACACCAGCAGAGCATTGTGCTGATCGCACAGCTCGCGCAGGCCTTTCAAAAATTCTGGAGTGGCGGGCAAAATGCCGCCCTCGCCCTGCATGGGTTCGACCATCACCGCGCAGGTGTCATCGCCCATTAACGCACGCACACTTTCCAGATCATTAAACTCAGCGTGCAAAATGCCGCCAGGCACCGGGCCAAAACCCTGGGAATACTTGGGCTGGCCACCCACGCTCACGGTAAACAGCGTGCGGCCATGGAAAGACTGGTTGAATGAAATGATCTTGTCTTTCTGTTCACCATAATTATCTACAGCGTAACGGCGTGCCAGCTTAAGCGCCGCTTCGTTGGCTTCGCCGCCAGAAGAGCACAGGTACACCTTGTCGGCAAAAGTGCATTCGGCCAGCTTTTTGGCCAGCTTAAGCGCAGGCTCATTGGTATAGATATTGGAAAGGTGCCAGAGCTTTTCGCCCTGTTCTTTCAGCGCGTTAACCAATACAGGGTGGCAATGACCCAGCGAGTTCACCGCAATACCGCCCGCAAAGTCGATATATTCACGCCCCTGCTGATCCCATAATCGGCTACCTTCTCCGCGCACCGGGATAATCTGCTGCGGTGCATAGTTGGGGGTCATGTAGTGATCAAAATCCTGCCGAGTCGGGATCGTGCTCATGGGGCAAACTCTCCAATAGAAATAATCAGTCGAATCAGTATACGGGGCTAACGAGGTCGCCCGCTTTCAGTAATGGGACGGTAAATTATGAAAACCTGCACATACTTCAGGTTGTTTGTGATTAGGATGTCTGGCGTTATTTCAGTGCTGCAGATTGTGCGCTGTGAGCAAGCATTAGCCCAAACGCTCTTCCCGCGGGGTTAACCCAAAATGATTACGGTAAGCCGTTGAAAAATGTGCAGCCGAGGAAAACCCTGTCGCAAAGGCGATATCGCCTGCAGGGCGATCACTCTCGCGCAGCTGCTTACGCGCTTCCTGCAAGCGCAAGTTAAGGTAATAACGGCTGGGCACTGCCTGAAGGTGCTTTTTGAATAGCCGCTCAAGCTGGCGGCGAGAAATCCCTAAATGTTCCGAAAGCTCCAGAGTGGAAAGCGGCTCTTCAATATTGGCTTCCATCAGGGTAACCGCATCGACCAGGCTTTGTGGAGCATGGCCCAGGCGATGACGCAGCGGCACATGCTGGCGCTCATCGGCCATGCGAATACGCTCGCACATAAAGTGCTCAGATACCTGTTCAACCAAGTGGTCACTTTGCTGCTGGCGTACAACGGTCAACATCATATCCAGCGCGGCCGTGCCACTGGCACAGGTAAGCCGGTTGCGGTCGATTTCAAACAGCTGCTGTGAGAGCGTTACTTGAGGATAGGCTTGGGAAAATGCCGCAAAACGCTGCCAGGGCAAGGTCGCTCGGTAGCCTTCTAGCAACCCCGCACGCGCCAGTACCTCCGCCCCACCGGCCAAGCCTCCCAATAGTGTGCGCCCATGCTGCTGACGCAGCCATTCCACTAGGTTCGCCGGGAGTGCATAAGGTAGCGGAGAGGGAGCACAGATTAGAATCATATCCAAATTAGGCGGCGACTGCTTGAGAGTGTAGTCAGCATTGCAGGTGAGTTGGGCGCTGCTTCGTACAGGCTGCTCATCATTACTTAGCGTAAATACCTGATAAAGCACCTGCCCGCTCAATTGATTGGCCATAAGTAGTGGCTCAACGGCGCTGGCGTGCGAAAGCATTGAAAACCCAGGCAGCAGCAATACCCCTATGCGCTGGCGCGCAAATGTTAATGAGGAAGTTATGGGGTTGGGCTGCATGCCAAATCGCCGTCAGAAAATGAAGCACCATCTTACCCAATTGCACAGTTTTGGGCAGTGCCTATAGACCCTATATAGAAAAAGACGTCGCGATGCCGATGGTATAGTCACCCAGCAAGAATGAATATAAAAAAGGGCAAGGCGTAAACGCCTTGCCCTCCCAGCAGCATTCAGAAATGCTCGGCTGTTTTCAATCCTATTACTGCTGCTGTTGCGCTTCCGATAGAGTCATCTCGCTATCGACCTGCGTATAGCTGTCCTCATTGTAATCTTCAGAGGATTCTTCGATCTGATCGCTGCCATAATCGGTATTCATCACCAGTTGATCGTTCTCGAACTGCATTTCGTCAACAGGCAGAGCAATGTCTGTTGCACCAAAGCCCCAGATACCACCTACCGAGATAATGGCGTACAGGTCGCCTGAATCATTATGCTGAGCGATATGCTGAATATCACCAATCTCTTCGCCTTCCTGGTTAACGACGGCCATGCCCTCTAAGTCACTAACCTGTAAATTCATTAACGAATCGTTCTGGCCCTGGTTATCCTGATCGGCGCGCTGGCGTTCCTGCTCGTCGTCGTTATTAACGTCGACCTGAGCATCGTCAGCTTGCTCGACATTAACGTCAGGCTCGCCGCCTTGCTCAACGGTAACATTGGGCTCAGCCTCTTCAACCGTTACGTTCGGCTCGGGCTGTTCAATAGTCACTTCAGGTTCGGGCTGCTCAATCGTCACTTCGGGCTGAGACTGCTCTACTTTAATGTCAGGGGACTCTTGCTGCACCTTCACTTCTGCGGGTTCCTGGTCGACCTGAACATCCATGGTTTCATCGCTAGATTGGGCGTCAGCGTTTCGCTCACTTGCCGAACCTTGCTGTTGAGTTTGCGCCGTAGCATCTTGCTGTTGGGTCATGCGCTCAGAAGCATCCGTGTCATTCTGGTTATTATCCTGCGCGAGAACGCCACCTGATAGTCCTGTACAAATGGCGCCAATTACAATTGCTAGTGTTGTCCGTTTCATAATGTCTCTCCTTGGGTTGGCTTACACTTAAAAAGGCTAGTAGAGATAAGCGTTTTAGATCAAAGCTGAAGTGAAATTATGACAAAAGTTAATAATTATTAATTAACCATCTCTATATTTAAACGCATCCCTTAAAGAGTAAACGCTCTACCCCGCCTACTTAGGCGAAGTAGAGCGTTAAAATTACACTTTATATTATTGCGAGGCACTGTTGCCTGAACCGGTACCACCGCCTGTACCACCGGTACTACCTGTGCCTGATCCGCCTGTGTTACCGCCACCGGTACCACCCGTGCCTGTGCCGCCAGTGTCACCACCACCGGTACTCCCAGTACCTGTGCCACCGGTATCACCACTGCCCGGACTGCCTGCGTCTGCACCGCCAGCGCTATCTCCTCCAGTGCTGTCTCCTCCAGTGCTATCTGCACCCAGCTGATCTTGGGAACTTCTGGGCTCGCCTTGCTCTTCCTGACTATCAGGATTTTCTCTATCCTGCATATCCAGATCACCGTCGCCTAAATCGCGTTGTGGCCCCTGAGTACCGGTACGAGGCTCTGGATTACTTTGCCCTTGGCTATTGAGCGTATCAGTACTCTGTTGCTGACCTGCATCCTGGTTCTGGGTCATTTGACCACCGCTACTGGAACCAGACGTATCATTATTGGCTAAAACGCCTGCTGAGACGCCTGTACAGATCGCACCAATGGCAATGGCTAGAATTGTCCGCTTCATGTGATATCCTCCTTGGATTGCCTTACTCTTTAGAAGTTAGTTAATGAATGAGAGATAACACAGTCTGAAAACGGTCATTCTTAAAACTTGAATGAAAGTTAACAGCTAACTAGTTGATAGTTAAATCAGCTCATAAAAAACGCCTTATTTCATTCTATAAAGAATAAAATAAGGCGCCTTTATTAACCTGGGTTATTTATAAGCGACTAG
>NZ_JBQSWC010000023.1:0-77567 GCF_052376775.1 Halomonas sp. AOP43-A1-21
CTAGGCTTTTACGCAGACAAAAATAGCGTTCCCCGAGGTAGTGCTCCACGGCGTGATAGCTTCAAAGTTGTGCTCGAACACATGAACTTCAAAGTAAGGCTCAAGCAGGCTGATTAACTCGGCAAAGCTAACCGCGACCATGGGATGTTCGTCATTCCATATTTGGGTGTCGCGTGCATTGGTTTTTTCAATGCTGAGCTTGAGAGCCTGTTTTTCGCCGCTACCGCTGTAATACCACCCCGAGCGAAATGTGAATGCATCGTCGGCTTTTTTAGCGGTGTGTTTCACAAACAGATCGTTATCGATTTTATGTTTATCGACTGCGTTAAAGCAGAAAACCCCGCCGCGTTTTAAGGCGCTATGCGCACTTGAAATACACGCCTTGAGCTTTTCAATCCCGTCGCTGTAGTGAATCGAATACAGGAAGCAGGTAATCAGATCCTGCGGCTCGTTTACCTGAAAGCTACCCATATCCTGGCATGTAAACTGGGCTTCGGGGCAGCGCGTGGTGGCGATATCCAGCATGGGCTGGTTGATATCCAGGCCGCTACTCAGGTAGCCATGATCAATAAAATGACGAACGTGGGGGCCGGTGCCGCAGGCAAGATCAAGATGAGCATTGCCGCCGTTACCGAAAATTTGATGAAGCCTGCGAACCGCGTCACTTTGCGCCGGGTAGTCGATGTCCTCGCACATTAAATCGTAATAGCCAGAAAGATCGGTATAGAGTGCATTAAAGGACATGGCGGCCTGGGTAGCTTGGAATTGAGGGTGGCGCATAGTAAACGAGTGGGGTGGGTTTGAGAAGTAACGCGCCCTATTGGCTAGGCGCGTTATATGTGAGCGAGGTTACTGCCCGCTTTTTATGTTTATGAAATAGATAATAAACATAATTAGTGACCCCACCACAAAGCACCAGACACCGATGGTTGCGTAGGTTGCAAAGGTGGGTAGAAACATAAAGCTGCCAAAGAAAAAGCACAGGCTGGAGAAAATGCCCAGTAGGTTAGGCAGCTGTTGACGCAGCGTCATTACCATCAGCTTATCTCCGGTGTGAACTGAAAGCTCACTGCTATGCGGTTCCAGCTGTTGATCTCCAGAATAACGCTGGTGAGTTCCATCAGGCCTTGTTCGCCAAACGCGGTGACGGCGTTTTGATAATCATCATCGCTGACCATTGCCTGGCTGATGAGGGTAAGAGCTTCTGCCCAGGCAAGCGCAGCACGCTCTTCAGCAGAAAAGCAGGGCGCTTCTCGCCAGGCGGGCAATACATCCAGACGCGCCTGGCGCTCGCCATCATCGCGCGCCTCTTGGCTGTGCATATGCTGACAGTAACAGCAGTGATTAATTTGTGAGACGCGTAGGTGAACCAAATGAATTATCGTTTGATTAATGACTGAATCAGCCTCGACCTTGCCCAAGGCAATAAGATGCTTCGGCAGGCGAGGGCATAGACTATAAACGGCTTCAGGTGATAGGCGTTGCAGCATGGAAATGCTCCGGTTAATAAGTTGAAATACGAGCTTAAAACCGGAAGACTTCTACGCCTTGTAAATTTGCGACAATTTACGCTTTCGATAGGCCGCTGGGGTTTCATAGGTGAATTTATGAAAGGCATGAGAAAAATGCGCTTGGTCGAAGTAGCCGCACTGTAGGGCTATCTCCGCAAGGGGAAGGTGGCTAGTGGTTAACAGCTGTCGGGCATTATACATCCGTGCATAGCTCACTAAATGGCCGGGTGAAACGCCTACTTCCTGCTTTAATTTGCGCTCCAGCGTGCGCCGAGTAAATCCCAGGTTGGCCATTAGCTGCTGCAAAGGCAGTTGCAGCCGGCTAATTTCGTAAGCCAGGTTTTGAGTGCGGCTATTGCTGGGCGATTGGCATTCCAGCCGGCTCATCAGCCAAGCCTCTAACAGGGCAAGCCCTTCTACTGTATTAACCTGGTACAGGCGTTCGACAACCGGCATCAGGCTATCCAGCCATGGCGGTTTATCATCAATGCCTAGTGAATGATGGATATCTGAAAACTGCTGTGGCTCCAGGCCCAATAGAGCGTAGGCGCCTGCCGCCTTGAATCGAATGCTTAAGCGAGTTTCTGACGGATTAAACGTTTCAAGCAGGGTGCTTTTATTAAAGCAAAACGTGATGGTTGGCTGGGAACTGGCAAGTCTGATCGTAAGGCTGGAACCGGCATCAGGGTAAAGTTTTTCGGTTCTAGGTGGAACAACACTGCCTTGCCCGGCCATTGACCAAAGACATTGTACCCATGGGCGAAGACGCGGGTCAGGCAGGCGCTGTTGTAAATTCAAACAGGTGGCGTTGCTGGGCAATATAAATAGGGCCATGGCGTCACCCCTTTGTCGTTGATGAACGGGCCTCATCGCATGACCAGTATTAAACCGCAAACACATGGGCTCGGAAAGTGGCTATGCTTGAGCAGTGAGGCTTTCACTACGCAATCATGCGTTAACCTGGATTGAATATTACCGGAGGCATTATGGATGAGGCCGTTTATTGGTATGCGCTAGCGACGGTGCTGCTGTTTGCGAAGATGTTTGCCACGTCGTTATATCAAGGCTTTCACCGCATCACGAAAATGACCTTTAAAACGCCGGAGGATGCGGCAATGGCGGGCAAGTCGCCTGCGCAAGAGGAGTTGCCGCAGGTACAAAAGGCCAGCAAAGCCTGGTCGAATGATCTTGAGAACATTCCCATTTTTCTGGGGCTGGGCGCAGCTTACGTTCTGGTGGGCGCCTCTTCAGGGCTTACCATGTGGCTCTTCATGCTATTTACCGCTTCGCGCTACTGCCATACGCTGTGTTATCTGAACTCGCTACAGCCTTGGCGAACGATTTCCTATGGTGTGGGGATCCTGTGCATGATCGTCATGTGCATTCAAATCCTGGTTACGCTGTTCTAGCCATTGGCGCTGCTGCTATAGGCGAATTAAATCGGTAGGGATCGCTGGGAGCGGCGCCATGCGCTTGGCGGCATACTTTCCTGGCGCGACCAGGTTCTGCGCAGCTGGCGCTCGTCACCAAACCCGGATTCAGCGGCAATACGGGCGAGTGTCCAGGTGGTTTCGGTCATTAACGCTTTGGCGCGCTGAAGTCTTAAACCCACGATGTAATCGCCTACCAGCATGCCGGTGAGATGTTTAAACCGTCGTCGAAAGTGACGTTCGCTCATGGCGGCTTGTGCGGCGAGCGTTTCCATCCGCCAGGGTTGTGAGGGGGCCGCACAAAGAGAGTCTTGCACCCGGTGAATTCGTTCATCCACGTGGTTGCGCCCCTCAAGCCAGGCGCCCAGTTGGGGTTCCTGCCCGCTGCGGCGAAGGTAAAGCACCATCTCCCGGGCAACGCTCAGGGCCAACTGATGGCCGCATGTGCGGGTAAGCCAGTAGAGCATGGTATCCACGCCGGTCGAGATACCCGCACTGGTTAAATAGTGCCCGTCTTCGATAAAGATGCAGTCGCGCTGTACCTTGGCCAGAGGCGCGTTAGCACGTAGCTGGTCAAGCAGCGTGTGGTGCGTGGTGCAGCATCGCCCGTTCAACAGGCCCGTTTCAGCAAGCAGCAGGGTGCCTGAACAAACTGTCATCAGCGTATCGGCATGCTGGGCATTCGCTTTGAGCCAGCCGACACAGGTTTGCTGTACCAATGGCTCAATGCTGTTGCGATACTGCCCTGGGATTAGAAGCAAATGCTGATGGGGTAGCTGCTCTGGCAGTGGGTCTATGCCACTAAGCGATAGCGGCCCGAGCCATTGCAAGGCGTCCTGCGGGCCGATATAGCGTACGTCAATCTCGATTGACAGGCGGCATGCGCATTGCAGTACCTGAAGCGGACCAATCAAATCGAGCGGCACTTGCCCTGGCATCATCAATACTGCAATTCGTAACGGTTCACTCACGCTGGGTTTGCCACTCATTGATTAAATCCAAGGTGCTGACGATACGCGCAAAGCGCTCTTCAAGTACCAGCTCCGTGCGTGCCTTGATATCTTCCGCCGACCAGGTGATGCCTTGGCGCGTCATGGGGAAGGTCAGCGTTGCATCGCTGACGAAATCGACGCTAAAGCCCAGGTCTGACCCAACCCGCGCCGTTGTTTCACAGCACTGTTCGGTTCGAATGCCGCTAATCACGAGATGGGTAATCCCGCGTTCACGCAGCCAGCTTTCAAGTGACGTATCGCTAAAGGCGTTATGGACACGTTTGTTAAACGTGATCGCCACCGCATCGTTAAAATCTTCAAGCGGACAAACCAGGCCCTGTTCCGGGTCAAATGCGCCTTGGCTGCCGGGCGCTTCATGCAGTATTCGCACCACGGGGATCTGATGGGCCTTGGCTGCGTTTAATAGGGCGCGCTGGTTTGGCCGCCACGCTTCAGCTAGCGATTCTACCCAATACTCACGCGCGGGAAAGGAAGATTGCACGTCGATCATGAGTAGCGCGGTGTTTAAGAGTGACATGGTAGGCCTCAGTTGCATGAAAGTGAGGCCATAGCGTAGAGGGTTCAGGTAGTGCTAACGATACGCTCAGCGGTCATGAAGCGGACAATATCGGACATTGATGCAAACTAGATTATTGCGCTAGACAAGGCTCATCAAGCCATTAAGATACGTGTACCGATATAGCTTTAGCCCAAGAGAGATTCCATGCCCCTTATCGCTACTACCCCTGAGCCGCCTTACTACGCAGTGATTTTTACCTCTGTGCGTACGGATATCGAAGATGGCTACGATGACATGGCGGTACGCATGGTGGAGCTGGCCGCCCAGCAGCCAGGGTTTCTAGGCGTGGAATCGGCACGCAATGAGGTGGGAGTCACCGTTTCCTATTGGGCGGATCTGGACTCGATAAAAGCGTGGAAGGCACATGCCGAGCATAAAGAAGCGCAACGGCTTGGCCATCAGCAGTGGTATCAGCATTTTAAAACCCGGATTGCCAAAGTGGAGCGGGATTACGGCATATAGCAATATGCCGCTTATTTAATCTCCCTATTCCCGCCTATCTACATCACCAAGCTGGCTAATGCTTGTAGGCCCAGTACAAACAACAGCACTATCACACCGCCTACCAGGCTGGTTAGTAACGCGTGGCGCTTCCAAAGCACCAGCACACTATGGCCAAAGCGATAAACCAGCCAGGCTAGCCCATAGTAACGAAGACCGCGGGCAATGAATGCGGCCAGCACGAACAGCAATATCGGATAGCCTGAAAGCCCAGCGGTGATCATGGCCACTTGAAAGGGAATCGGCACAATACCGATAACTAAAATTGCCGCAAAGCCGTACTGATTGAAAAACGTTTGGAAGGCTTGGTAGCTCTCCTGCATGCCCATGAATTCGATAAACCAGTTGCCTATTGATTGGAATAGCAACATGCCTACGCCATAACCCACCAGCGAGGCGATCAGACAACCCGCTGTGGTAACCGTCGCCAGCAGCCAAATACGCTGCCTGTTAGCCGCCATCAGAGGGATGAGTATTAGCTCAAGGGGAATGGGCAGGATGATGGTTTCTAGAAAGGAAAGCGTGCCGAGTAGCCATAGCATATTCTTTGAGCCGTTAATGCGCTCGAACCACGCTTTAGTGCTTTTTGAGATAATAGCTATCATGGCTCAGGTCTACATCGCCGGGTTGATGCGGCGATAAATAGACGCCAATACACTATAGGCGCCAAACGCGAATAGCCCTATAGCGACAAAAACCAATAACCACTGGCCATAGGCCTGGCTTCGCAGCGTACTGAATACCTCTTCTGTGCCGCCTGCTTCGCTAGGGCTTATCTGATAGGCAGCGATAAGAAAGAAGCTGCCGACAATAATAAATACCAGACCACGAATCGCTAGGCCAAAACGGCAAACCGGGTAAGCCCAGCGCTGGGTTTGATGCGGCATGTCGAAGTTTTTGTCGAATTTAGCTTTTAAGCCCTTGAGGCCATGGGCTATGCCCGCACCAATAATGACGAGCCCTACAGCACCTACCAGCCAGCGTCCAAAAGGCTGTTGCAGCAACCAACTGACGATGCCCTCAGATCCACCTGAATCACCAGAAGAGCCACCCAGGCGAAAGATCAGGCTAGCAGCGTAGAAGGCCAGCAGTGTATGAGTGACGGCACTGACCATTAAGCCTGTTCGAATGGCGAGCCCTTTCGCATTTGTGCCGTGATGATCAGCATCTTTAACCGCCTGGATGGTGCGCCACATCGCGTAGCCAATAAGGCCCAGGGCTATGATCGCCAGCATAATCTTGCCAAAAGGCGCGGTTAATACGCTTTCCAGAGCGCCCCGGCTGCCTTCGGTCTGGCCACCTTCGCCCAGTGCTGCAAGCGCGGCAAGGCCGCCGACCAGCAAATAGACAACGCCGCGAGCCGCGTAACCCATACGGGCAAACAGAGTAATAGCATCCCGATGATCACGTACAGGTGTTCGCTTGGCCATGGTGTCCTCCTGACTGAATGGCTTAATTCAATATCCGTATTAATGCGGCTGTCCATACTGGGCCGATCGCATGTTATTGTCTAGCGTGAGTAATGAGGTAGCTGATATCTAGGTGTTAACGGCCATTTGTTATTCATCATTTCACTTATTGGCTTGGATATAACCTATGCCCCCGCGCTCTTCTTCATTAGCGGCCCCTGTTTTTTGGCGTGACCCTGGGATGCCGCATATTGAGCTTCGCAAAATCAGCGATGCCCGCCAGGTATGTTATGCGCCGCATAGCCATACTCATTGGTCGTTTGGGGCAGTCACCGCCGGTAAAAGTACTTTTCGCTATCGCGATTCGTTTTATCAAATTAGCGCGGGCGATTTAGTGTTAATGAACCCACATTGGGTGCATGCATGTAATCCAATTGAAAATGAGCCTTGGGCTTATCTGATGCTGTATGTGGATACCCTCTGGCTTACCGACTTGCGTTATCAGGCAGGGCTGCTGGCTTCATCCCACTGGGAGGATATTGAAACGGCGGTGATATCGCAGCCAAGGTTCTATCACGCTTACCGGGCGATGGCCGCTTGTCTGCTGGATAATCAGCGCAGCTCGCTTGAGAAGCAAACGGTAGTAGTCGATTATTTGCTGGAAGTATTGCAGTGGCTTTCCCGAAAGCCCCATCAGCCCCTCCAAAAAGCGCCAAATGAGCTTTTGGCAGTAGCCGCGTATCTGAATGCACATGCAACAGAAGAGTTATCTCTAATGGATCTTTGCAACTTCTCTGGGTATAGCGCTGGGCATCTTATTCGTACGTTTAAGCAACACTTTGGTTTAACGCCCCATGCGTATCTGGTTAACCGGCGAATCCAGCTAGGCCAGCGTGAGCTCAAGCTCGGCAAGCCCATCGTTGAAACCGCCTTGAAGGTAGGCTTTAACGACCAGCCCCATTTTCAAAGAACCTTCAAGCAGTTGGTTGCAGCTACTCCCAACCAGTATCGACACTCGCTAAGTGAATAATAAATATAGGCAGCTTATCGCCAATAACACTGCGAGCAGCCGATTAATGGCGACTAGTAGCCGGGGCGTTTGAATATAGCGCTTTAAAAAAGCACCCGCATAAACCCAGCTTGCAAGCGATAGCCAACAAATGGGTAGGTACAGCGCGGCGAACATAGAAATTTGTGTCAGGTCATTACCGCTTGTATAAGCGCCAATACCTGAGACAGAGGCAATCCATGCTTTAGGGTTTAGCCACTGCATAAGCGCGCCCGTCATAAATCCAGGCGGTTTGGGCGTTGTTTGCTCAGGCAGCATGCCGTCATCCATTGCTAACTTAATACTTAGATAAAGCAAAAATGCTATCCCTGCCCACCGGAGTAGCTCTTCAAGTAAAGGCACTGTGGTAAGCAAAGAGTAAAGACCAGCGCCAACGCCTATAAACAACGCTATAAAGCCCAGCGTGGCGCCGGTCACAAAGATTAACCCTTTAGCGATAGGGTAGTGCGTACCGCTACTTAGGCATACCAGATTCACCGGGCCAGGAGAAATAGACGCGGCAAGGGCAAAGGCTGACATGGGTAGTAATAGTGAAGCGCTCATGATGATCCTCCAAAACAGTAAGAGGAGTGTGCGATAACGTGAGGGCGGCGTATTGTATAAAATTGATATGCGCAAGATTCGGGTCGGCAGGCGGGCATAAAGCGCTTACGCTAGAACGTACTTTTATCTAAGTATTTAGATAAAAGTACATGGGTATCAATCTGAGGAACCGGCAATGGATGATTACGCGCGTATCGAAAAGGCGATGGCCTACATGGTGGAGCGAGCCAAACTGCAGCCCAGCCTGGATGAGGTTGCCGCCCATGTCCATTTAAGCGCCTATCATTTTCAGCGTCTGTTCTGCCGCTATGCCGGTATTTCGCCCAAGCGCTTTTTGCAGGCCCTAACCTTGGAGCGAGGTAAGCAGCTATTAAAAGAACCCCGCGCGTTACTTGATGTGGCTCACGAGCTTGGCCTAAGCGGGGGTTCGCGGCTGTACGATCACTTTGTGCAGCTGGAAGCGGTGACGCCTGGGGAGCATAAACGCCAGGGGGAGGGCGTGCATATCGAGTACGGCGTGCATGCAACGCCTCTGGGTAGCGTGCTGGTAGCAGTCACCCCACGCGGCATTTGCCGCATGGGTTTTGTGGATGCCACCAGTGCCGATGAACTGCTGGCGCGGCTTGCTAAGGAGTGGCCGCGAAGCACGCTCGATCATCGTCCTGAGGCGACGGCGTATGTGGTTGAAGCATTGTTTGCAACGTCTAAAGCTAAGCCCGGTACGCTATCGCTTCACGTGACCGGCACCAATTTCCAGGTGGCCGTATGGCGAGCGTTACTTACTATTCCGGAAGGCCAGCTGGCAAGCTATACGCATATTGCTCAGGCGCTGGGCATGCCTAAATCGTCGCGAGCTGTGGGCAATGCGGTGGGGGCCAACCCGATTGCGCTGTGGATTCCCTGCCACCGGGTGATTCAACAAAGCGGGGCGTTGGGAGGCTATCGTTGGGGCATCGCTAAAAAGCAAATGGTGCAAGCCTGGGAGCTTGCACAGCTAACGGCTCAAACATCTGAAGCAGAACCTGTCGCTATCTACTAACTTTCCACCTAATCGTTAACATGGAGGTTGTAAATGAACATCACCGTTATTCAAGCTGATATCACCACGCTAGATGTTGATGCCATCGTCAACGCTGCCAATACCTCGCTTTTGGGCGGTGGTGGCGTGGATGGCGCCATTCACCGTGCCGCAGGGCCTGAACTACTGAAAGTTTGCCGAACGCTGGGTGGATGCCCAACCGGCGATGCAAAGCTGACCAAGGGCTTTAAGCTACCGGCGCGCTACGTAATTCATACTGTTGGCCCGGTATGGCATGGTGGAACGCGCGGTGAAGCTGAGCTGTTGGCATCGTGCTATCAACGCTCCTTGGCACTAGCTGAATCGGTCAGTGCGCGCTCGGTAGCATTTCCAAGTATCAGCACAGGTGTATACCGTTATCCTATTGAAGAAGCTGCACGGATTGCTGTCTCTACTGTGGGCGAGGCACTACAACAGGGTTCGACCGTTGAGGCGGTTACGTTCTGCTGCTTTTCTGCCAAAGATTTAGCCGTGTATGAAGCGTGTCTTAGCCAATTAAAACCCCAATAGGCTAGGCTCAATGGCCAAACACCGACCAACCGGTACGCTGAACAAACATTTCAAGCGCTTTGGTGCCCAGCAGGCTATTGCCGTAGTCGTCCAGGCCCGGTGACCAGACGGCAATTGAGCCTTGGCCTGGGGCGATCGCCAGAATGCCGCCGCCAACGCCACTTTTACCCGGCAGCCCGACGCGGAAAGCGAATTCGCCGGATGCATCGTAATGCCCGCACATCATCATCAGCGAATTGATACGCCGTGCCCGTTGCGGAGAAACCACACGAATAGTGCTGGGCTGGTTGACGCCATCGGAGGCCAGGAAAAGCCCTGCATGAGCAAGCTGTTCACAGCTCATGGCGATGGCGCATTGGTGGAAATAGGTGCCCAGGATTTTATCAACGTCATGGCGCAGGCGACCAAAGGCTTTCATGAAGTGAGCAAGAGAGGCATTGCGATCGCGATGGGCCATTTCAGAAGCGGCAACCACATGGTCAAAGCAAATGCTTTCATCGTCAGCAATATAGCGTACGAAGCTTAGCAGCTCGGCAAGCGTCTCTTTGGGCTCATGGCCCATCATAATGGCATCGACCACGGCAATGGCGCCGGCATTGATAAACGGATTGCGTGGTTTGCCGCCTTCATGCTCAAGCTGCACGATAGAGTTAAACGGATCACCAGATGGCTCACGACCTACATTGGACCAGAGCGCATCACCCATTTTCCCCAGTGCAATCGTCAGCGTAAACACCTTCGAGATACTCTGAATTGAGAAGGGGGTAGTGGCGCAACCGGCTGAGTAACGCTCGCCTTTTACGGTAGCAAGCGAAATGGCAAATTGTTTGGGGTCTACGTGAGCAAGCTCGGGAATATAGTCTGCAACCTTACCCCGTTCTGTTTCGGCAGCCATCGCCTCAGCGATCTCGTTGAGTAAATCTTGCATTTATAGCCGTTGATATCAGGTAAGAGAAGCCTGCCACCGTAACCGAAAAAGGAGGGAATGTCTGCCTGCTAAAGGGCATGAGAGCTCGGGAGTGTGATGCATGTTGCCAGGCAAGTGATGGACTTCTTTTAAATTTCATAGCTACTTTTTGGTATTACAGAATTGTTAAGAATATTTTTATTCAGATACTTGGGTAACTATATATTCATTTATTTGTGAAATAAGCCATATAAATCGTATGATACGTTGTAAGTGTAACGAAAAGTAAAGCATTATTTTGTATGTGCTAATATAAAAAATGCTCTTAAAATATTGTTATTTATAGTTATATGTCATAAATAACTAATGCCTTTGCGTTTGTAGTAAAAGGTATGTTGCTAGTGAAAAGTATTATCAATTCCAACGATAGGGTTGAACTCTAATAATTTGCTTTAAACGTTAAATTTTGTTAAATGTAAACTTAGGTTGCTGACTGTAAGAAGTTATTGTTTAATGCTTGCGCATTCTCCCCGATGTCCTAACATATTAGCGAGTGTTAATTAAAATGACTCTGAAAGACTTCTTTCGGGTACCTACTCATGGGTAACCGAAATCCTCTTGTGCTGGCCATTGGAATGGCGCTAGGAACCATTTCTTTAACAGGTTGTAGCTCCGGCGGTGGTAGTAGCGATAGTGGCGTAGACCCTACACAAGGTGTTCATAACGCAACTCCCAGCCTTGCTCCCAGCAACTTATCTTCCGGTACTATTTCCTTTAATGAGGAAAGCTCTACATCACCAGCAGAAATACGCTTGGCGGTAGTTGATAGCGCTTTTGATATCAATAGCATACCTAATAACCACCTGGTGATTGATACGCTTAATATTCATACCAATACTCGTGACGTAAGTGGTGGTAATGAATGGCATGGCAACGCGGTGGCTTCGACGATTACAAGCGGCGCGTTAGGTAGTGCTCGACTTGATCTGATTAAGATTGAGCAAGATGGTGTAAACCGTAGCAGTGCGATTAACTACGCCATTGGTGAGGCCGCTTTGCGTGGTGCCCGCGTCATTAACGCCAGTTTTTCTCAGCGCTTACAGGCCAGTGACCCGCGCCTTTCCTTTAATGGTGTCACCACTCAGCAATCTTTTGCTCAAGTCGTTAATGCCAATGAAGGCAAGGGGGCTGTCTATGTCGTCAGTGCGGGTAATGAAGGTTTGGCTATCAATACAGCAGGCCGTCCTCTTTACGATAGCCAGCCAGCACTTTATGACATGACGCTGATTGCCGTTGGCACCACCAAAGATGGCAATATTCATCCATCTAGCTCATTCCCCGGTGATGATCAGCGGCTGCAGGAGCGGGCTATCGCCACCGATTATGTGTATCGGCAGGTAGGTGCCCAGGGTACGTCGTTTTCTGCTGCGCGCATTTCTGAATATGCAGCAGGTATCTTAGCGCGCTGGCCGCACATGAATGCTCAGCAGGCTAGTCAGCGGCTACTTGAAACGGCAAGCAAGGAAAGTATGCTGTTCGGGAAAAGTGATTGTGGCAGCAACGCTACTACTAACTGTGGCACTTATTATCTTGGCCAAGGTATCGCCAATATCGATGCGGCGTTAGCGCCGGAAGGTAAGTTGGTGGTTGCCCAAAGTGAGCAGGTGGCCGCAGGCGGTGAGCTAGCTGAGCGTTCTGATATTCTCTTATCTAGCGCTTTTGGTAACTCCTTCATTGAAGCGGGTACGTTGGATAACGTTACCGCGTTTGATAGTTTGGGCCGGGATTATCAGATTGATTTGGGCGCGCGTGCCCAGCCACGAACCCGCCGGGCAACCCAGCTTCGTGGGCAGATGGAGCAGCTCTCCACGTATTCGGCTGCGTCGCTGCAAACGGAGTCGGTGAGCATGGGGCCTTATCGCTTTACCTCCAGTGTTAATGGAGCCGGTGATTTGCTCAGCAGCCGGTTCGATGGCGCTATAGGCAACGCCTACTTAAGCGCTTTCAACTTTTCGGGTGCCCAGGCAAGCCCAATGAGTGCTTACGCCGAATCGGGAATTATGCCGATGATCTCTTTTCAAGGTGGGTCTGCATTGACTCAGTCGCTTGAAAGCGTCAATGGCGTAAAAGCCCATTACGGGTTAGGCGATAGCGTGAGCCTTATTGCCACGCACTGGACGGGCAATGAGTTGGACGCGGGGATCGATAGCGATTATCGAGCTAACCGCTCTGACGTTGGCTTTGAGTGGCAGCTAGCGCCTGCGTTAAGCATGACGACTCAGGTAGGCCGCTTAGAAGAGTCCAATGGCCTGTTGGGCGCCAGTGGGTCGGGTGCATTGGGTTTGGGCGATCATAACGAAATGACCTTTGCCGGTGTAGCCGTCCAAGCGGCACTGGGTAACGGGTTTAGTACGTTTGCTGAATTTGAACAAGGTCGAGGAAATGCCCAGGGCAGCGGACTATTGACCCACATCCGCGACGTTCATACGCAAAAGGCAGCGCTAGGATTGCAATGGCAGAACGAAAACGAGCGGGCAGCGTTTTCACTGCATCAACCGCTGCGTATCGAAAGCGGTATTGCCACCCTGGATGTGCCCGTAGGACGCACGCTTGATGGCAGCGTTATTCGTGAAGACCGAGAAGCCTCACTTTCGCCATCGGGTCGTCAGGTGGACATTGAGTTTGGCTACTCGTTTTCTCCCCAGCCCAACAAACAATGGCAATTCAACTTACTCCATACCCTAGAGCCAGATCACATTGCCGGTGCTCCTTCCGATACGGCGGCCATGATTAGTTATTCTGCTTTATTGTAAAAATTAACGTTATAGATCCGATTATTAGCCGGCAGAAATGCCGGTTTTTTTAGTTCATTTCACTTTGAAAAAAAATCTAAAATTTTTAATTCTTCCAACGATTTTTTTTACATAGCTCAATCTCTTAACAAATATTGGCAAGTTGTTAGCTTTTAAGAGCGAAACTTGCACTGTGTTAAGCGGCATCTAGACTTAGCTCTTAATGAAGTTGTTAAAGGGAGAGGGCTAGTGGTAAAGGAAACCGTCACTGATTCACTACCTACCGCATCATTTAGCGAGACGCTATCGTTCTTGTTTAAGGTAATGGCCCCTAATATTGCTAAGGGAGTGATCGTTCGCCGTCCAGGCGTTGTCCATTTTGCTGAGCGTTGGGCGCTGGATAAACGCTCCGTAAAACAGGTGCAGGCGTTCAGCAATAAATATGGCAAAGGCCCGCTACTTTTTAAAACACCTTTCAAACCCATGGCACTGGTATTAGACCCAGACGATGCCAATCGGGTGATGGAGGAAACGCCCGAACCGTTCGCAACGGCAGAAACTGCAAAACAGAGCGCGCTTTCCCACTTTGAACCGGATATGGCGTTGATCTCGCACGGAAAGGCCCGCAAAGAGCGGCGACGTCTAAATGATGACGTATTACAAAGCGGCTGCCCGATGCACCGCTTTTCTGCGCATTTTACCCAGGTGGCTGAGGAGGAGGTGGACGCGCTCCTAAAGACCGTTTACCACCATAATCATCAGTTGGATTGGCCATTATTTTTTGATGCCTGGAATCGTATCGTACGCCGCGTGGTGCTCGGTGACGCTGCCCGGGATGATTACCCGCTCACCCAGGAACTGATTCAACTGCGTAAGGCAGCTAACTGGGGTTTTATGCGCCCCAAGCGTAAACGTCTACGGCAAAAATTTCATGACCGTTTAGCGCATTATGTAGAGCAAGCTGAACCCAATAGCTTGGCGGCGAAACTATCGGGTTACGCGCCTCAAGGCCAGGCGAAGCCGTTGGATCAGATGCCCCAGTGGCTGTTTGCTTTTGAGCCTGCCGGCATGGCGACGTTTCGAGCGCTGGCGTTAATTTGTGCTCATCCAGCCCAAGCGGAACGGGCCCAGGCGGAGGCTAATCAAAAATCGCAGCCTCAATCCGATAACCCCGTCTTAAAAGCCTGTGTGCTGGAAGCCTTGCGGCTCTGGCCAACAACGCCTCTTATCTTGCGCGAAACAACCGAGCGGACATGCTGGTCACAAGGTGAAATGCCGACGAATACTACGCTGCTTATTCATGCACCGTATTTTCATCGGGACGATCGCCAGTTGGAAATGGCTAACCGCTTTGCGCCCGATATTTGGCTAGACCCAGAGCAGTTTAAACACTGGCCACTGTTACCCTTTAGCGGAGGTCCTGGTATTTGCCCTGGAAGACATATAGTGCTGCTGGTGACCAGTGCTGTATTGGCTGCCCTGATTAAAAATCATCGGTTCAGCCTAGATCCGCCGGACAGACTGAAGGAGGATGAGCCAATGCCCGCGCTATTGAGCAATTTCCATCTCTGCTTTCGCGTTAAACACGTGGACTCTATAACAACCCAGGAAGACTCTGCATTATAAAGATATGGTTATATAGACATTGTCATCAATACCTTGCTGTCAAGGCGCTGTTATCACAACAGCATTTTAATCGTTCATCTCGCTGTCGGTAGCGGCAAGAATGGCAAGTGGTTGCCAAAGGTTTATGACCTAGCCCGGCCTGCTTCTTCATGCATGTGCATTGCATCCTTGCATGGCGCTCGCTAAAGTTCCGTCTTCTTTGAGTTTACGAATGCACGGAGCAGGGCGCATGGCCACCTTAATGATCCAAGGCACCACCTCAGATGCGGGCAAAAGCACGGTGGTTGCAGGGCTATGCCGCGCTTTAAAACGTCGTGGCATCTCCGTTGCTCCTTTTAAACCTCAAAATATGGCGCTAAATAGTGCTGTAACCGAAGACGGCGGGGAAATCGGCCGTTCTACTGCTTTGCAGGCGCAAGCGGCAGGCGTTGCTCCGCATAGCGATATGAACCCTGTGCTGCTCAAGCCTGAAACCGACCGTGGCGCCCAGGTTATTTTGCGCGGCAAGGTCTACGGGCACATGGACGCGCTGGATTATCATGCCTTCAAACAGACCGCCAAAGAGAGCGTAATGGCGGCCTGGCAAGCGCTTGAACGCCGCTTTGATGTGATTATTGCCGAAGGGGCAGGCAGTCCTGCTGAAATTAATCTACGCAAGGGCGATATTGCCAATATGGGGTTTGCTGAAGCGGCCGATTGCCCTGTACTGCTGGTCGGTGATATTGACCGAGGGGGCGTATTTGCTCAGCTAGTCGGCACGCTTGAATTACTCAGTCAAAGCGAGCAGACCCGCACGCGGGGTTTTATTGTTAATCGTTTTCGTGGCGATATTGGCTTACTCAACCCAGGCCTTGAATGGTTGACCCAGCGGACAGGTAAACCCGTGTTCGGCACTTTGCCCTATCTGCAGGGGTTATTGCTGGATGCCGAAGATAGCGTTGGCTTAATTCAAAAAACCGCGCAGACAGCGCCATTAAAAATCATCGTGCCAGCCTTGCCGCGTATTAGTAACCATACTGATTTTGACCCGCTGCGCCTTCACCCTCAGGTGGCGCTAGCGTTTATTGGCCCGGACCAACCGATTCCGCCTGCCGATGTAATTATTTTACCGGGCAGCAAAAGTACCGCCAGCGATTTGGCGTGGCTTAAACGCCAGGGTTGGGAGTCGGCGATTCAACGTCATCTTCGTTACGGCGGCAAGCTGCTGGGTATCTGTGGCGGCTTTCAAATGCTGGGGCAATGGGTAGACGATGCAGCCGGTCTTGAAGGCGAGCCGGGGCACGTACCGGGTCTAGGTTTATTGCCGCTTACCACGCAAATGGTGCCAGGCAAGCAGCTGCGTAACGTAAGCGGCGTTTTGATAGTCGGTGGTGCTGCCGTGACCGGTTATGAGATTCATAACGGGGTAAGCGATGGGGCGGCGCTAGCAAACCCGCTATTTGAGCTAAATGGTCGGATGGAAGGGGCGGTCAGTCAGGACGAGCAAATAATGGGCACGTATCTGCATGGTCTGTTTGATCACCCAGAAGCTTGCCAAGCGCTTTTAGAGCGCTTGGGGCTGGTGCACGCCGAACCGGTTGATTACCTGGCTCATCGCGAGCGGGAATTGGATCGCTTGGCGGATTTGCTGGAGGCGCATTTGGATATGGATGCCATTTTAGGGCTTATTCAATCCTGAGATGTTTAGCCACGGCTGGCACGCTTAGCCATCAAGGTAATTTCAAGATGACTATCGCCGCAGATAGAGGGCGACTCAGTGCACGTGCGGGCCGGGTAGCAACCTGGCTCGAAGAATTCGGCATAAATAGTGTTCATCGCGCTGAGGTCTTTTAAATCAGCCAAATGGATGTCAACACGCACCACATCCGCTAAGCTGCCTTCTTCTTGGTTCAGCATGCGTTCAAGCTCGCGCATTACCAGACGCGTTTCTTTCTTGATATCGCCTTTGGCAGCGTGGCCGTTAGAAAGGTCGGCAACGGTCAGACCTGAGATAAACACATAGTGATCATCAATCACCATGTGACTTCCCGGAAAATCTGGCTTGGGTAGCGTAGGGTCGTTGATAAACTGTGGCATTTATCCTCCATAGGGCAACAAAAGTGCTCAATTTTGTGACTATTCGTATCCCGATCAGTTCACATGCATTAACGTAGCTAATACGGTTAGCAACAGCTTAAAGAGAGCGTAATGAAGGTAGTTCAGATTAAAGACGCAGGGCAGCGAGATGCCTGTTTAGCGCGGTTATGCGCTGAAGTATATGGTCAGCAGGCAGGGTTAACGCCGCTGGTGGTATTTACTGGTACGCGTAACGTCCTGTTTACCCAGGAGATCGCGCGTTTAGTGGCGGGCGTTGATGGTGCCGGTAAGCCGTTAGCGCTAGCGTTATTGGTACTGGATGAAGCGGGTGAAGGCATGACGATTACCCACGCCTGTGAGCTGGAGTCGGCTGGCGCCAAACAGCGTCTAATCAGCGAGCTGTCACTTAAAGCTCCGCTGCGAGTTGAGGTTGATAGTGCCGAGCAGGAAGCCATGTATCAAGCGAGCGGCATCAAGCGCTGGTTTGATGGGCAGGATAACAAGCGTATCGGCTTGAGTGCTCGTCATCCGGTCAGCGATCCAGGTGAGCTAGCTGCCACGGTCGCGCTGGATGAGGCGTTGATTCTGCGGCGCTTCAAGCACGATGCCAAAGCGTTTGAAAGCGCCAAGCAGGACTTTCTAAACGGTTTAAACCAGTTTCCCGCAACGCTTTAAGAACATGCTTAACCAGTGAGCTGGCCGAGGCTACTTTTTGGCCAGCTCGCGCATCGCGCTTTCCAGCCCTTCCAGCGTCATGGGGTACATACGGTCTGTGATAATTTCACGGATTAATTGCGTGGAGTATGTGTACTCCCAGACACGGGGCGGCATAGGATTAAGCCACGCCAAGTGGGGGAACGTCTCGCAGACGCGTTTAAGCCACAGGCCGCCGGACTCTTCATTAAAGTGCTCAACGCTGCCGCCCCGGTGAGTAATCTCATAGGGTGACATGGCCGCATCGCCAACAATGACTACCTGATAATCAGCGCCATAAGTGTGCAGCACATCCATGGTCGGGATGCGCTCGCTGCCGCGCCTTGAATTATGCCGCCATACGCCTTCGTATAGGCAGTTGTGAAAGTAGTAGTGTTCAAGATGCTTGAATTCCGAGCGGGCAGCCGAAAACAGCTCTTCGCAGACACGAATATGGTCATCCATTGAGCCGCCTACATCCAGAAATAGCAGCACTTTAACGGCGTTATGGCGTTCAGGGCGCATCTGGACGTTCAATAAGCCGCCATCTCGGGCCGTTTCGCGGATGGTGCTGTCGACGTCGAACTCTTCTAAAGCGCCCTGGCGAGCAAACTTTCGCAGCCGGCGCAGAGCCATCTTGATATTGCGCGTGCCAAGCTCCAGTGAATCGTCATAGTCGCGAAAACGCCGCTCATCCCATACCTTTGTTGCGCGGCGATGGCGTGAGCCTTCCTGGCCAATGCGAATGCCTTCAGGATTATAGCCATAGGCGCCAAACGGGCTGGTGCCGCCGGTACCAATCCATTTATTACCGCCTGCATGGCGCTCTTTCTGCTCTTTCAGGCGCTTTTTAAAGGTTTCGATCAGCTCTTCCAGGCCACCTAGTGATTTAATCTTGGCTTTCTCTTCTTCAGAAAGCTGTTTCTCGAATTCACGGCGCAGCCAGTCATCTGGAATCAGTGCCTCGATGGCGGCGTCCATGTCTTCAAGGCCTTTAAACCAGGCGGCAAAGGCACGATCAAAACGGTCAAAGTGGCGTTCGTCTTTTACCATTACCGTGCGGGCAACCTGGTAGAACGCTTCCATATCGGCAAATACCACGCCACGTTCAACCACCGCGTGCAGGTCCAATAACTCACGCAGCGAAACAGGCACGCCCGCACGCTTTAAAGTTTCGAACAGACCAATAAACATGGCTTAACGACCTGTGCCTTTCTGACGGCGTAACATAAACGCCAAGCGTTCAAGCAGCTGTGTATCCTGCTCGTTTTTAACCAGCGCGCCGGCCATGGGCGGCAGGGCTTTGGCCGGGTCGCGGTTGTAAAGCGCTTCCTGGGCAATTTCATCGGCCATCAGCAGTTTTAGCCAATCCACTAGTTCTGAGGTCGAAGGCTTTTTCTTTAGGCCAGGGGCATCTCTGAGTTCAAAGAATACGTTTAACGCTTCGCTCACCAGCCGGGGCGCAATATCAGGAAAATGCACATCCACAATCGCCTGCATGGTGTTGCGGTCAGGGAACTCGATGTAGTGGAAAAAGCAGCGGCGAAGAAAAGCATCGGGCAGCTCTTTCTCGTTATTGGACGTAATGATAATGATGGGGCGCTGCTCGGCGCGAATCGTTTCACCGGTCTCATAAACGTGAAACTCCATGCGATCAAGCTCTTGAAGCAGGTCGTTGGGAAACTCGATATCGGCCTTATCGATCTCATCGATCAGTAGTACCAAGCGCTCACCGGCGGTAAAGGCTTCCCATAGTTTGCCGGGCTTGATGTAGTTGGCAACGTTTTCCACGCCCTCAACACCCAGTTGAGAATCGCGCAGGCGACTAACCGCATCGTATTCATAAAGGCCTTGGGCCGCTTTGGTGCTGGATTTGATATGCCAGGTAATCAACCGAGTGCCTAGCGATTCGGCCAGCTCTTCCGCCAGTAGGGTTTTACCGGTGCCCGGCTCGCCTTTGATAAGCAGCGGACGCTCAAGAACTACCGCGGCGTTAACCGCCTGTTTAAGTGCGTCAGTGGCAATGTACGAAGAGGTGGATTCAAACGCCATGGGGGAGCCTCCGCTTGTCGAAAATCGCATTGTCAGAATTTCAAACAAGTGTACGTGAGGGTAAACGTCAAGGCTAATGGACTGTTGTTTCCGCTCTTATTTAGGTGCGCCAATTAGGTGGCACAATCCCTTGGCGTTGCATTTGTCTGTAGACCGTGGGACGCGAAATACCCAGTATCCGGGCGACTGCGCTTACATTCCAGTGGTGATCACGCAGCAGCGAGACTAACTGCTGGCTGGGCTCTGAGCTTTTAGCCTCAGCATGGTGAATAGGCTGGCGGGTAATACGTTGGCTAAGACACTGCTCGGGTAAGTCCTCAACGGTGATCTCGTTATTTTCTGCTGTGGCTAGCGCAAAGGCGAGCGCGTTTTTGAGCTGCCGAATATTACCAGGCCAGGCATAAGCTAAGAGCGCACTAATAGCATCCGCCCTTAGGCGTGGCGTTTCATTTGCCGCTCGCGCGCAGACTAAATCGTTAAATACACGACGAATCACATAAAGTTTATCGGCGCGTTCGCGTAGGGTCGGTAAACTCAGCTGTGCACCATTTAAGCGATAATAAAGGTCTTCTCTAAACTCACCGCGCTCAATCAGCGCTTCGATGTTGCGATGACTTGCTGTAATAACCCGCATATCCACGTGGATTGGGGTGCTGGCTCCTAGAGGCATTACTTCGCGCTCGGATAAAACACGCAGGAGTCGTGTTTGCAGGGACAGCGGCATATCGCCAATCTCATCCAGAAAAAGAGTGCCGCCGTTGGCCTGGGGTATCAGGCCACGCATACCTTTAACACGGCCGCCGGTAAAGGCGCCCGGTTCATAGCCAAACAGTTCACTCTCGATTAGCGATTCAGGAATAGCGGCGCAGTTTACTGCTATAAAAGGCCCTTCTGAGCGGTGTCCGCTATTGTGAAGTGCGCGGGCGACTATTTCTTTACCTGTACCTGTTTCTCCACTAATCAACACGTTAACACTAATTTCGTTGCGTAGCCGCTCGGCCAGTTTTTGTACTTTACGCATGGCGGGATCATCGCCGCCTAAATGAGCTAAAGGTTCAGATAGCGAATTGGTGGGCGCTTGTAAGCGCTCTGCAGTGCGCGGACGGCGCGGTTCTAATAGGCTAATAAAGTAAATGACACTGTCGGCCCGAGCGCGAAACGCGCGCAGCTGGTCATCGACAGCGCTATTAATATTGAGCACATCGGCAATATCACATTCAAATAATTCGCTAAGATGGGTAGTGGATATAGCCGACCAGGGGGGCCAGCGTTGATGATGGTTGGCAAGTAGCTCACGGCCTACTGCATTAGCGGCAATTATCTGGCCGTTCTCCTCAATGGCGATTAAACCGCGCCCGTTAACATGCACAAATTCCCGAGAGGTATCCAAGCGCACCATGAGACAGTCGCGGTAGCGCTGTAAAAAGTAGGCGTCCTCAATCATGCGTGCGTACAGAGTTACCAATGAAAGGCTAAAGTTTTGGCTTTCATGCTGGGTAGGAGAGTGTAAGGCTGAGATATCCAGCACGGCCATCACATTGCCTTGAGGGTCAGTAATGGGAGCTGCCGTACAGGTAAGCGCAATGTGGGAGGCATCGAAATGCTCCTCTCGGTGACAAATAATCGCTTGGCGGTCGTGAAGACAGGTGCCTACTGCGCATGTCCCTGCAAAGCGCTCATCCCAGTCGGCACCTAAATAAAGCCCAGCTTTGCGTAACTGCTGGTCTTGGTCGGTATTGCCTCGAAATTCCACCGTAATACCGCGATGGTCAGTAAGCAGTAGCACGTAGCCTAACGTGGCAATTTGACTATACAGTTGGTCGACCCCGGCTCTGGCTACGTGCAAAAGCTCGTCGACCGACTCTCGGTGTTCAATGAGCGTTTGCTGCGGCACAACTCGTGCTGGGCGCGGTTGAGTAGGGTCTAGCTGGTATTCATTTAGGCAGCGCAGCCAAGAGTTGCGAATGGTCTGTTTGGCCGGTAAATGGGGCTTATCCAACCCGTCGCCGAGCTGAAAAATATGTTCAATGTGTTGGCGCTGGACGGGCTGAAGCCGTGCGGGCAGTGGTGCATTCATCGGCATAGTGTTGCTCACCTGGCGCAGTTGTTCTTGTTCTTTCAGCCTAAGCATTGTGACGCCGGTGTCAACGCAGCTTTATTACTCCGTTAGTCGGGCGTTACACCTGTAATGCTGGGTTGTAAACAGTGTTACAGAAAATACGCCTCTAAGTAACGTCAATATCTCTATTTTTTTGTTATTTTTCAGTTGCTTATTTAATTTTTGGTTGGGTTGGCACGATGGGTGCTTAGGTATGCTGTGAAGCATTATAAAAAGCAGTTGTGAAGACTATTGTGAAACGGTTCTTAAAACGGTCTTTGAAAACAGTTCTGGCAAGACGTAAGCGTTAACACAATAACAATCGTGAATCGGAGTCCTTGTTATGACACAGCAAACCGCCACAGCTATCGCGCAAGCTTGGTTAAGTGAATTTGATAACGCCTTACAGGCTAAGGATATTCAGCGAGTGCTCGCGCTATTTGGTGATGAGTGCTACTGGCGAGACTTTGTCTCCTTCACCTGGAATTTAAAAACCTGTGAAGGCAAAGACGCTATTCAAGCCATGCTAAAGGCCACCCTGGATAACACGCGACCATCCAATTGGAAGCTAGACGGTGAAGCGGCCATGAATGGCGATATTTGCGAGGCGTGGTTTACCTTTGAAACAGCGGTGGCGACTGGTAAGGGATATTTACGCTTAAAAGAGGGTAAGTGCTGGACGCTACTAACGACAATGCAGGAGTTAAACGACTTTCCTGAACCGCGCAGACATAACCGCCCCAAAGGAGCTGAACACGGGGCCAACAAGCAGCGTGAAACTTGGCAGGAAGCTCGCGAGCGGGAAGAATTAGAGTTAGGTTATTCTCAGCAGCCCTACTGCGTGATTATCGGTGGTGGACAGGGTGGCATAGGCTTAGGCGCGCGGCTTAAGCAAATGGGGGTGCCAACAATTATCATTGAGCGAAATGAACGTGCCGGTGACTCCTGGCGTAAGCGTTATAAATCGCTCTGCCTACATGATCCAGTATGGTACGACCATCTGCCTTATATCCCTTTTCCAGAAAATTGGCCGGTATTTGCCCCGAAGGATAAAGTGGGTGACTGGCTGGAAATGTACACCAAGGTCATGGAGCTCAATTACTGGAGCTCTACCGAGTGTCAGAGCGCTCATTATGACGAGGCGGCCCGAGAGTGGGTGGTTAAGGTTAGGCGAGACGGTGTTGAGGTTACTCTGAAGCCTAAGCAATTGGTCATGGCCACAGGTATGTCAGGTATGCCCAACGTACCGAATTTTCCAGGCGCGAATGATTTTGAAGGTGAGCAGCAGCATTCAAGTCAACACTCTGGACCGGATGCCTACACAGGTAAAAAATGCGTTATTGTCGGTTCTAATAATTCCGCTCACGATATAGCCGCTGCTCTCTGGGAGCATGATGCTGACGTGACTATGCTGCAGCGCTCATCTACTCATATTGTGAAATCAGACTCGCTCATGCAAGAGGTGCTGGGGCCGCTTTACTCAGAGGAAGCCGTTGCCAGCGGTATTACTCATGACAAAGCCGACCTTCTTTTTGCCTCTATCCCTTATAAAGTACTACCGGATTTTCAGCGTCCGGCATTTAACGCGGTACGCAAGCGCGATGCCGCCTTTTATAAAAAGCTAGAAGATGCTGGCTTTATGCTTGATTTTGGCGACGACGACTCTGGTTTATTTTTAAAATATTTGCGCAGAGGTTCAGGGTATTACATTGATGTAGGAGCCTGTGACTTGATCGCCAACGGCGATATTAAGCTGCGCAGCGGCGTGGGGATTGAGTGGGTTAACAAGCGCTCCATCACGCTGAGTGATGGCAGTGAATTACCCGCCGATTTAATCGTTTACGCTACGGGCTATGGTTCTATGAATGGCTGGGCAGCGCGGCTTATATCTCAGGAGGTGGCCGATAAAGTGGGCAAATGCTGGGGACTGGGTTCTGATACCACTAAAGATCCTGGCCCGTGGGAAGGGGAGCTTCGCAATATGTGGAAGCCAACCCAACAAGATTCGCTCTGGTTTCACGGCGGGAATCTGCACCAATCGCGCCATTACTCCCACTATTTGGCGCTGCAGCTAAAAGCTCGAATGGAAGGGATGGAGACGCCAGTCTTTGGTCTGCAGCCTGTTCACCATAGTGCTTAAAAGCGCGCATTAAAGTACACATGAAGAAGGTTGTACGTTTATAAGGCAACACTACTTAAAAATGGGCTGCGCTGGTGCAGCCATAGCTTATAAAGAATTTGTTAGCCATCTGTAATTGTTATAATTTTTTATATGCTAATGATTTTTATGATTTTTTGTAAAAGTGGCACACGGTTCGCTATGTATTAGGCAAGCAGCAAATGAACAGAGTAATCAGCAATAGTCGGTTGCTTTCCCTTCTTTGCAACACCGGCGCGGTGAACATGCCGCGCGGTACACAGAGTGAGCTGGCGTGCTCCACCTAGGCCTCCTTCGGGAGGTCTTTTTTTATGTCTAATGAAAATTAAACTTGTACAAAAGTATAAAAAAATTCCACACATAATTTGGAAACACTGTTCGAATAGTATATATTGTATAGGCAAGCCGGTTGTCCGGCGCTGTTCCCAGCTAAAACGCAAAGAGGATGAACCAAATGCGCAACTTAAAATTGATTTCAGCCGCTGTGATTACTGCTGGTTTTGCCCTGGCAAGCCAGGCGGCGTTGGCATATAACGCAGGCGATGCATTTGTCCGCGGTGGTTACGCTAAAACGGATACCGGTTCAGGCAACGGTAATATCCTTGGCGATGAACTGAATGTTCAAAACGAGAGCGGCTTCACCTTCGGCGCTGGTTACCTGTTTACCGATAAAGTGGGTGTTGAGCTCAATAGCTCTGAGAAATTTGAGCACCAGCTGAACACTGCTAATGCAGGCGATATCGGCAGCATCGACCGCTTGCCCGTTAATCTGCTAGTGAACTACTACCCGCTGGGTGGAATGGATTCACGCGTACAGCCTTACGTTGGTGCGGGTCTGAACTACACGCGTTTTTCTGGCGAGCCGGAAAACGTTGATGTTAAAGCAAGCTATGGCGCTATCGGCCAGGCAGGCGTTGACCTAGCGGTAACTGAAAATATTCTGTTGAACGGTTATGTAAGCTATGCCGATGTCGACACTGATGTACGCGTTGGTGGTGACACGGTAGGTAAAGTAGACATGAACCCGGTAACGATCGGCGGTGGTGTTACTTACCGCTTCTAACGTCCTCTGATTGATCGACGTTAGTCATCTCAAAACGCTCGGCAAACGCCGGGCGTTTTTGTGTATGTTCGATTTACCCGCTTTTAAGCTATCTCTAACGGTAAAGGAGTAGCCACATGACCACATTCTTCGTTGATACCCATTGCCACTTCGATTTCCCCCCCTTCGCGGATAATGAAGCGCAGAGTCTTGCGTGGGCGAGCGAGGCCGGGGTCGAAAAAATCATTGCGGTGGGCGTAACAGCCGAGCGCTTCGGCGGGGTGATGGCGCTGGCCGAGCGCTTCGACCCGGTTTACGCCGCGCTCGGCATTCATCCGATGGCAATCGGCGAGTTCGAAGAGGCGCATCTCGACCGGCTCGAGGTATGGCTTCGCCAAAGACCTAGCAAGCTAGTGGCGATCGGGGAGATCGGGCTGGATCTTTACATCGAGGACCCGCAGTTCGAAAGGCAGGAGGCGCTGCTTCAATCGCAGCTGCGTCTGGCGCGAAAGTTCGAGCTGCCTGTGATCCTTCACTCCAGGCGCGCCCACGACAAGCTCGCGATGCACCTAAGGCGAGTCGAGCTACCAAGGACCGGGGTAGTGCACGGTTATGCCGGCAGCGAGCAGCAGGCACGGGCTTTCATCGAGGCAGGGTATTATATCGGCGTGGGCGGCACGCTAACGTACGAGCGGGCCACCAAGACCCGCCGAACGCTTTCGCGCCTCCCGCTTTCATCGCTTTTGCTCGAGACCGACTCGCCGGATATGCCGGTGCAAGGGTTTCAGGGCGAGCCCAATCGCCCTGAGCGTATTCGCCACATCTGGAATAGCCTTTGTGAGATTCGCGAAGAGTCGCCGGAGGAGATTGCCGAGGCCATTCGCGACAATACCCGCCGGCTTTTCAGGATCTGATTGGTTAAAATCGTCAGCGTCAGAGGGACGACCCCTTCGAGTCTGGGAGGCTCAAGGCGTCAGGTTCTCGAAGCTGGATTCGGTGACCAGCACGTTATCTTCAATACGGATCCCACCACAAGGCAGCAGCTGATCAACCAGCGTCCAGTTAATGGGCAACGCTTTATCACGCAACGGTTTCAAGAGCATGGGTATAAAATAGAGCCCCGGTTCGATAGTCACGACCATGCCAGGCTTGAGCGTGCGTGTTAAACGCAGCGCAGGATGCTCAGTGGGCGCAGGAGCAGGGGTGCCATCTGGATGTCGTAAGCCCGCGACGTCATGGACCTGAAGACCCAGCGAATGACCTAGCCCATGTGGACAGAAAGCACGCGTAACGCCTTCTTCAACGGCTTGCTGGGCGCTGCCTTTAAAAAGATCGTGAGCGACCAGGATATTTCCCAGAGAGTGGTGCATCTGTTTATGCAGCCCAACGTAATCAACGTTGGGCACGATGCTCTCAACCATCTCATCTTTCAGGCGATGCAGGGCGTTCACCAGTTCGCCAAAAACGGCGGGCGCATCGGGCCCGGCATAGGTACGCGTTATATCCGCGCAGTAACCTCGAAAGCGCCGCCCGGCATCCACCAGCAGGCTAAAACGCTGTTTGGGAGGCGTTAAGTCATAGTGTTGGTAGTGCAGGACACCGGCATGGTTATTCAAGCCAATAATATTTTGATAGGGAACGTTTGATTCGCGCTGTCGGCTAGCGGCAAGGTATGCCAGTTGAATATCAAGCTCACCCGAGGCACCAATAAATGCGGTTTGCGCCGCCTGATGGCCTGCAATGGCCAGCCGGTTGGCTTCTCGCAGGCAGGCTACTTCATAAGGCGTTTTGAACATACGCAGCTCATCAAGTGCCTGAACAAGCGCATTAGGAGCCACGTCCGCCTTCAGCGCCTGGCTGATATCGGTACTAACGCTTTCAATATCGCCAATTACGACGGCTTTGCCCGTAAACGTCGGAGCGGTTTTAGTGCTGCATAAATGCACATCTATGGCGGATACCCAGGGCTCTTCCGGGAGCTTTGTAGGTAGATGCCAAAAATCATCCGGCGCATAAAGATAGAGCTGAGGGCGCGTATTCGGCGCAATGACCAACCAGCTGTGCTGAATATCCGCAAGCCCCACCCAGTGCATAAAGTGGCCATAGGTCTGAAAAGAGGCGGCATGATCGTCAGCAAAATGGTAGTCAGCGTGACCGCTATAAATCGCCAAGCTGTCAAAGCCGGATTTAGTTAGCACCTGTTCATATGCGCGTTGCAAATGAGCGATATGTTCAAGCTGCAGGTTGAAAAGCGTCGTTGACATGCAAGCGTATCCTGTTAACTACGTGAAGGGGCGAGTTCGCTCCAGAATTTATCCAATTCGGCGTGGCGCTGAAGTTGATGTCGATACAAGCGCAGCTCCATGGGTACATCCCAGCGGCTATCGCCTGCTCTTACCAGGGTGCCCTGGGTAAGCTCTTTCGCGACGCTGCGCTCGGGAAGCCAGCTCATGCCGTACCCAAGCAGTACAAGCTCTTTAATACCGGCTGCGTATAGGTTTTCGCTTTGCGCATTCAGGTAGGTGCTGTGTGGCAATCTGGCCAAATGAGCCTTTATCGCAGAGCCGAGCAGGCCTCGCTTTGGATAGGCGAGCCAGGGCGAGGGATGAGCGCGTGTTCCCGGCAATGCCGCACTGGGCTCGCCTTGCGAACTTAGGCCGGTAACCGGTATCAGTCGTTCATGACCGATGACCTTGTAAGTGCTGGCGCTAGTATCGATTTCCAGATCGCAGCGCCCCACAGGCCAGTAACAAATGGCTAGGTCGCACTCCGCGCGTGCCAAGGCTTGAAAATAATCGTTGGCTACCCAGCCGGTGGCTCGCAAGTAGGGCTGTACCCGATCCTGCCAGCCGGTCGAGGCGAGCCATTCCGGCAGGAAATGGCCAAGCAGGCTCTGCGGGGCCGCCACCATAATGCGTCGCTGCTGGCCGGCATTAATTTCCCGCAGGCGATCACGCGTCAAGCGTACCCGTTCCGTTACCTGCTCGCAGAGCGTAAGAAACTCCTCGCCCGCGGGTGTTAACGAAAGTGGTAACGTCTGACGATTGATCAGCGTAACGCCCATTTCTTCTTCCAGCAGTTTAATGCGCCGAGAGAAGGTGGGCTGGGTGACATGTTGATCGTCGGCTGCGCGCGAAAAATGCCGTGTTCTGGCCAGGGCAATAAAGTCTTCTAGCCAGCGAATTTCCATGCGATACCCCGCAGTGAGATGACTTGCTTGGCCAATGAATACCTAATCATAGGCGGCCTTCCTCAACAGCGTGACACGCAACCCGCGTACCGTCATCCTGCATTTGCAACTGGGGAATTTCCTGGATGCAGCGCGCGTTAGCGTACGGGCAGCGGCCATGAAACACACAGCCGCTAGGTAGATTGACCGGGGTCGGCACTTCGCCCTTAAGGCGAATATGCTGTGGTCGGTCATCTTCAAGGCGTGGAATCGAAGAGAGCAGTGCCTGGGTATAGGGATGACGAGGTTTGGCAAACAGCGTTGCAGTAGTGGCTATTTCGCACACGGTACCTAGGTACATGACCGCGACGCGTGTACCAAAATGCTCAACAACGGCCAAGTCGTGGGTAATGAACAGGTAGGTTAAATTGCGCGCGTTTTGGGCTTCCATCAAGAGATTCAACACCTGCGCCTGAATTGACACATCCAAGGCCGAAATGGGCTCGTCGGCGACGATAAACTCAGGATCCACCGCCAGCGCACGGGCAATGGCAATACGCTGGCGCTGGCCGCCGGAAAACTCATGACCAAACCGCTTTCCCCAGTCGGGGTCGATACCCACCGAGCCCATAACGTCTTTAACTTTGTCGGCAATCTGTTGCCGATTCCAGTTTGGATGGTGCAGGCGCAGGGGTTCTTCCAGCGTTTGCTGAATGGTCATGCGCGGGTTAAGCGAGGCGTAGGGGTTTTGAAAAATCATCTGCATGCGCTTGCGATAGGGCAGCAACTGACGCGAGCTTAAATGATCGATTCGCTGGCCGTCATAATGAATTTCGCCTTCTGAAGGTGAAAGCAGCCCCATCACCGTACGGGCAACGGTGGATTTACCGCAGCCGGACTCACCCACCACGCAGAGTGCTTCGCCACGGTTGATCTCGAGGTTGACCCCGTTAATGGCGTGAACGTGCTCCTGGTGACGAATAAGCTTGCCGCCTTTAAAGCGCAGCTGGTCAAGAAAATCACCTGATAGCGAAAAGCGCTTTTTAAGATCGCGAATTTGCAACAGTGGCTGGGCTGTATCGACGTTTTCAGTGGGGATGTGGTTGGCTGCCATGGCGCTTGTCTGCGTGCTCATTGGCTTTCCTCCTTTAAACGACGATCTTCCATTAGTTCAGCCACCATATGACAGGCGACCTGGCAGTTACCCGCCTGCACAAAACCAGGTACCTGTTCAATACAGGCAGGGCGGGTTTGGCCATCGGCGCGCTTGATAAAGTCGCAGCGCGGATGAAAGGCGCAGCCGCTGGGCAAATTGGAGAGCGACGGCATGCTGCCGCGAATCTGATTCAGCTTCTCGCCTGGCGTGGCCATTTGGGGTAGGGCGTTGATCAGCCCTTGGGTGTAAGGGTGCTGCGGGTCGTTAATGATCTCGCGCGTGGGGCCTTGCTCGATCACACGCCCGGCGTACATGACCAGCATGCGCTGGGTAACCTGGCTTACCACACCCAGGTCATGGGTAATCAAAATAAGCCCGACATTGTGCTGCTCGCAAAGATCCAAGAGCAGCGCCATGATTTCCGCCTGGATGGTCACATCCAGCGCAGTGGTTGGTTCATCGGCAATGATGATATCTGGGTCAAGCAGCAGGGCAATGGCGATAATAATACGCTGGCGCATCCCGCCGGAAAGCTCGTGCGGGTACTGGTCCAGGCGCTTTTCCGGTGAGGGGATTTGCACTTGGCGCAGCTTATCCAACGCGATGGTACGGGCTTCTTTTGAAGAAATGCGGCGGTGGGCTTTCAGACACTCGACCATCTGCTCGCCAATCGACAACACCGGATTAAGGGTCATCATCGGATCTTGGAAGATCATCGAAATACGGTTGCCACGTATTTTACGCAGCCCGCGCTCCGACATGGTGTTAAGTGTTTGCCCTTCAAAGGTGATACTGCCACCCGCGATAAAACCTGGCTTGGCAATCAGGTTAAGCAGCGAAAAGGCGGCCACTGATTTACCCGCACCAGACTCGCCTACAATGCCCAAGCGTTCGCCGCGTTCAAGCGTAAAGCTTACATCGCGTATTGCCTTGACCTCGCCCTGACGCAGGGCAAAGCGTACATCTAACTGGGAAACTTCAAGTAATGCCATGATGTCCTCAGCCCTTATAGAGTCGTGGGTTCATGACATCGCGCAGCCAGTCGCCCAATAGATTGATAGACAGCACTAGCACGACCAGTACCGCACCGGGAATTAATGTGATCCACCAGGAACCCGACTGAATGTAGTCAAACCCCGCTTTGATTAACGAGCCAAGTGATGGGTGAGTTTCGGGCATGCCCAGCCCCAAAAACGACAGCGCTGCTTCAGAAATAATTGCGTTGGCAATCTGTACGGTGGATATAACAAAAATCGGGGAAAGCGTGTTGGGCAACACATGGCGGAACATAATCCGCTTGCTGCGCAGCCCCATGACACGGGCGGCGTCCACATACTCTTTGTTTTTCTCTGCCAGCACTGAGGCACGTACCGTTCGAGCGTACTGTGGCCATTCGGCCAGGCCGATAATCAACACCAGCATGAGAACCGCGTACTGGCTATAAAAGGAGCTGCCCATGGTGGCTTTCACCACGGCGCCCACCACGATAGCGACCATTAGAGTGGAAAAAGACAGCTGGATATCTGCCAGGCGCATAAAGAATGCATCAACGCGACCCCCCAGATAGCCTGCCATCAGGCCAAAGGTCACGCCTAGAAGCGCTTGCAGAATAACGGCGCCAAAGCCGATTAAAAGCGACACGCGCGTACCGTATAAAACGATCGACCAAAGATCGCGTCCTTGAGCATCGGTACCCAGGATATAGCGCTCGTCGGTACCATCAATCCAGAAAGGCGGCAGCTCAGAGGCAAGAATATCGATCTGGCGCAAATCATAGGGATCGGTCGGTGCAATCAGCGGCGCGGCAAAAGCGGCTACTACCAGACAGATAAACACGGCAAGGCATAGCTGCGCGGTACGGTCGCGCTTAAAGCTGTACCACAGAAAGGAGTCGCTAAAGCGCTGGAAGCGGCTAGGTGCCTTGGTTGGCTTGGTTGTCATCGTCATGCGGGCTTACCAGTCAGTTTTACGGTGGGGTTCACGTAGCCGTAGATCAAATCCACGATGGTGTTTGTCACCACGAAAATGACGCCGACAATCATCAGATAGGACACGATGAGCGGGATATCAGCACGGTTGATCGCATCCAGGAACATAAGGCCCATGCCTGGCCACTGGAAAACGGTTTCAGTCAGGATGGTGTACGCCACCATGGTGCCAATTTGCACGCCGCCCACGGTTATGACCGGCAGCATGGTGTTTTTAAGCGCATGAACAAAATACACGCGGCGCATGGAGATACCCTTAGCGCGGGCATATTTCACGTATTCAGACTGCAGTACTTCCATCATCTCAGCGCGAATTAAGCGAATAAACAGTGGCAGCATAATGGAGGCAAGTGAAATGGCGGGTAGCACTAAATGCTGCAAACCGCTCCAGGAAGCAAGGTTCGTATCCCAATGGCCGACCACATGCACTAAGTCGTAGCCACGCCCAAACGACGGCATGTTGCCTTGGGTAGAGAGCAAACCATTAAGCCATGCGCCCCAGCCGGTACTTTCGGGGAATATCGACACGGTGATGCCGATGGCAAATATTTGAATAAGCACGATAGCGGTTAAAAATACCGGTATCGAGATACCAATGATCGAAACGCCCATGAAAAATCGCGAAATAATCGAGCGCGGTTTAATTGCACTGTATACCCCGATAGGCACCGAAAAAATCACGATAATTAACGTTGCCGCAAACACCAGTTCAAGCGTTGCTGGCAAATGGCGGGCAATAACGCTGAGCGCCGGTTCGCGGTAGAAGTAGGAGTAGCCAAAGTCTCCCTGCACCGCATTCTTGGCAAAGCGCACATACTGCACCATGAACGAATCATTAAGGCCTAAGCGCTCGCGTAAGGCTTCGCGTTCACTTTCGGGGACCGACTGTCCAACCATTTGTTGTATCGGGTCACCCAGGTTGTCCTGAATGGCGAAGGCCAGCACGCTGATGACGAACATCACCAATACCGCGTGCATCAGCCGCTTGATTAAAAAGGCAATCATGGCGTACGCCACCTATGTAATAGTGTTTAACAAAGGAAGTAGAAACAAGTTTTAGTTAACGTTTTGCAACGGGTTTTGACACAGCACGCGCTTCGCTCTCCAGGTAGCTGGAGAGCGAAGCATCCGTGCAGGTAACTTACAAAGCGTTAATCAAACTTAGCGATTGATGACGAGATCGCCCAGGTAGGGGAAGTCGATGGCGTTAACAACAGGCTCAACGTCTACGCCCTCAGCGGCAGCGTAAGCCAGGTTCTGCCAATGCAGCATAATGAAGCCAGCATCTTCATACAGCATGGCTTCGGCTTCACGCAGCATTTCGTTACGTTTTTCAAGATCGGTGGTGCTGTCGGCTTCGGTAACTAGTGCATCAATTTCTTCATTGCAGTAGTTGCCGTAGTTGTATTGACCCGCACCCGTTTCGTCATCGATACAGAAAGACAGATACTGGAAGAAGTTAGCCGTATCTTCGGTATCTGAGTGCCAACCCAGCATTGCGATATCCGACTGGCGGGTATCATACTCAGGCCAGTATTGGGCCAGCGGCATGGTGCGCAGATTCACCTGGATGTTGATGCGCGACAGCATGTTGGCGACAGCCTGGGCAATCTGTGCGTCATTAACGTAGCGGTTGTTCGGCGCGATCATGTCAACGCTAAAGCCATCTTCATAGCCCGCTTCCGCCATCAGCTCCTGGGCGCGCTCAAGATCGTAACGCGGTACCAGGTCCGGGTTATGGCCTGAGTAGCCTTCCGGTGAGAACTGGCCGGCCGGTGTGGCAAAGCCGCGCATTAAACGGTCAGCGATGCCTTCCTGATTGATGGCAAGGTCGACGGCTTGACGAACGCGAACGTCCTGAAATGCTTCAACTTGTTCTTCGTTAAGCTGGAAACCGATAATACGGGTACCCGGTACTTCGAAAAGATTGACATCACTTGCTTCGCGCACGCGCTCCAGATCATTGGGCGGTACTGCGTCGATAAAGTCGACGCCGCCAGACAGCAGGGCGGCTACGCGTGAAGCGTTTTCAGCGATGGGGGTTAACACGATGCTGGACACATTGCCTTCACTTTCCGTGTCCCAGTAATCTTCAAAGCGCTCAAAATCAACGCGCACGCCCTGGCGGCGGTCAGTCAACACAAACGGACCGGTACCGGAGACGTTACGTGATGCAAAGGAATTGCCGGCTTTAACGATTTCCGCTTTATCACCGCCACCCTCAGCTTCACCGGTGTAGAACTGGCTATCCATCGGGAAAATATACGTTGCCAGGTTAAGCATCAGCGGATAAGGCTCGGCAGTGGTAATTTCCACCGTGTAGTCATCAATGGCTTCAGCGCTTTCGATAGGCTCAAAAATCGCCTTATAGTCTGGGCTCTCTTTTAGACGCTCAATGGTCCACACTACGTCTTTCGCTGTGAACTCATTACCTGAGTGAAAGGTAACGCCTTCACGTAGCGTCATGCGCATGTGTGTATCGTCTTTTTGCTCCCACTCGGTGGCCAAGCGTGGCTCAAAATCGAAATCTTTGGTCCAGCGCACGAGAGGGTCGAAAGCAAGGTGAGAAAAACGCAACATGCCGCCTGATAGCTGTTCGTGAATATCGAGGGTTTCGGGATCAGCCGAGTAGCCTATGCGTAAGGTTTCAGCACTGGCTGTCAGGGGTAGCATTGCACCACCTGCTACCGTGGCACCGATAATAGAAGCCAGTAACGTTTTCTTGAGCGTCATAATTGTTCCCATTTTTTGATGGTTTTATTGTTCGCTTTAACGCTTAAATGCATTACAAAAGCGAGTAAAACATACACGGTCAGCTTGTAAGCTAAGCTATTAACATAGAGAGTGACTCTTACGTCGCACAATCGAAATAATGACAGGCTCTATTCATCTACTGAATGATTACGCTTATAGCGGCGCATGACGCAACAAATGTTAGACAAAAGTCTTATCTAAAAAATAAACGAGCGTTTGGTTATTTTCCGTACGCACACCAACAAGGCGTTAAAAGGTTGTAAGAAGGTTGTGATGAAAACATGTAGCTGGAGCATATTACTGCTAGCCGGATTACTTCCGTTAACCACGCAGGCCACGAGCATTGAAGGAACGCTTGAGGGCGAGCCGCGTGAGTGGTTTATTTTAAGTGAGGGCCGGGATTCAAATGCTTCTTTTATAGAAGTAGGCGATCAACAGCAGGTGACAATTTCCGGGTTTATCGAGCCTGATAACTGGAATGCCCATGAAGCGCTCTCGATCAGTTTAAGTATCGAAGATAATCAGCTTATCGACTCCCAGGTCGTGCACTTGATCGGCAACACCGCCATGCCGCCTCTTTATACTTCAGAAGGGGGCAGTGTCACCGTCACGTTGGAGCATTTTGAACAGCAAGGCAGTCAGGTTCACGTTACCGGACATATTCAGGGCATCATGGCATTACAGAGTGATTTAGATGCAGCGCCAAGCCAGGATGAGGGGATCGACATCGATGTGCAGTTCGATGTTGAAGCCTATCGTGTCGAGTTCTAAGCCGGGTCGCGTTCTAAGCGCCGAACTGTTGATGTAGCCACTTATTAATATCATCCGACTCATACAGCCACTCTTCACGGCCATCTTCATGGTGAATTTTCAGGCAAGGCACCTTGGTTTTACCGCCTCCTTCAACCAGCGCCTGCTTGTGAGTCGGATCAAGCTGGGTATCCCGCAGCTCAATGGTGAGGCCCAGACGGGCTATTTCTTTGCGTACCTTGATGCAAAATGGGCAGGTGCGAAACTGATAAAGGGCTAAACGCTGACAGGCTTGATCGACGCGTGCCTGCTCTTCGGGAGGGCGTTCAATGGCGCTCGGCGTGGTGAGTTTTTCCGAGATAATCATTATCGGTGCCAGCACCAAACGAACACCTCGAAAAAAATAACGAATTAAAACGCGCATTGTAAGCTCCCTTGCAGGCCCTAAGCATATGGCCTGCGTTTGTCGATAGGTATGGCAGTCAATCTTAGGTATGGCAGTCAATAAGAATGGGCGCATCCTGCAACAATCGAGCGCATTTGTCACTTGGCTGACCACCTTTGACCTGCGCTTAGCATGAAGACGGCCAGTTTTGGAGTTTAAATCCAACGCTTATGGATGAGCATTCCAGCCGGGCATGCTAGTCTTTTCAGCTATTTGTTTGCTGTTTACTATGTTGTTAGGGGCGCACGCCATGCATCTTCACATTATCGGTATCTGCGGCACCTTTATGGGTAGTCTTGCGCTGTTGGCACGTGAGCAGGGCCACCAGGTCAGCGGATCGGATGCAAATGTCTATCCGCCCATGAGTACGCAGCTGGCTGAGGCAGGCATTACGCTAATGGAGGGCTATCGTGCAGAGCACCTTGAGGCGTCTGTCGACTTGGTTATCGTAGGCAATGCGTTATCGCGCGGAAACCCGGAAGTAGAGGCGCTGCTTAACTGTGGCTTGCCCTATACCTCTGGTGCCCAGTGGCTTGCCGAGCATGTTTTGCCAGGGCGGCGCGTAATTGCCATTGCCGGGACCCACGGTAAAACCACCACCGCCAGTTTATTGGCCTGGCTACTTGAGAGCGCTGGCCAAGCGCCGGGTTTTTTAATCGGCGGCGTACCGCGTAACTTTGGTGTTTCGGCGCGCCTGGGCGACCCTCAAGGCCCCTTTGTGGTTGAAGCCGATGAGTATGATACGGCTTTCTTCGATAAGCGCTCCAAGTTCGTTCACTATCGCCCAGATATTGCCGTTCTCAATAACCTTGAGTTCGACCATGCGGATATTTTTTCAGACTTAGCGGCCATTGAGCGCCAGTTCCATCATCTCGTGCGCACTGTACCAAGCCAGGGCCGCCTGCTGGTCGCCGACGAGCAGCCAGCTCTTGAGCGCGTTCTGGCAATGGGCGCCTGGACACCGGTTGAGTACTTTGGCGAGCAGGCCGAAAGCGCTTGGCAGCTCTGCCTGGAACGTCCCGATGCCAGCCGTTTCCAGGTCATTTACCGTACGCCGGAAGGTGAGGAAGACAGTGTTGTTGAATGGCCGTTAAGCGGTGCCCACAACGCGCGTAATGCGTTGGGTGCGCTGGCCGCCGCCCAACAGTGCGGCGTTGACTTGGCCCGCGCCTGTGCGGCTCTGTCACGCTTTGAGACCCCGCGGAGGCGCCAGGAGGTGCGTGGCGAGGTGAAAGGCGTTCAGGTGATTGATGACTTTGCCCATCATCCCACCGCAATCGCCGCCACCTTGGAAGGCTTGCGAGCCACCACGACCAAGGGGCGCTTGCTGGCGGTCATCGAGCCACGCTCCAACACCATGCGTCTGGGAGCGCTGCGTGATCGGCTTAAAGAAAGTATTGCCGATGCCGACCAGGTCTACTGGTATCAGCCGGAGGGGATTGACTGGTCGATGGACGAACTGGTCGCAGAGCAGGGCGCCAAGGCCCATCTGTACCGTGAGATCGATGCATTGGTAAGCGCGGTGGTTAGCCAGGCGGAGCCGCTGGATCGTATCGTTGTCATGTCTAACGGTGGTTTTGAAGGCGTACACGAACGTTTGTTGAGCGCACTAGCGGCAAAGGAATCCATGGCGTGAGTAAAGATTTGTGCTTTAAAAAACCGGTTACCGTCGCGTTAACAGGTGCATCCGGCGCGCAGTACGGCTTGCGGCTGATTGACGTGCTGGTAGAGGCTGGCCATGAAGTGTGGGTCATGATCTCCAAGGCGGCGCATATGGTCGTTGCGACAGAAACCGATATCACGCTACCCGCGCAGCCAGATAGGCTGGCCAAGGCATTGAGCGAGCGCAGCGGCGCGCAGCCGGGGCAGATCCGCTGTTTTGGTCGGGAAGACTGGATGGCCCCCGTGGCATCAGGCTCCGGTGCGGCATCCGCCATGGTCATTTGCCCCTGTTCAACCGGCACGCTTTCCGCGGTGGCAACCGGAGCCAGCAACAATCTGATAGAGCGCGCGGCGGACGTGGCGATTAAGGAGCGGCGAACGCTGGTGATGGTGCCTCGGGAAAGTCCGTTTTCGCCTATTCACCTGGAGCATATGTTGGGGTTAAGTCGATTGGGCGTGGTGATTCTACCTGCCGCGCCCGGGTTCTATCATCGTCCGCAATCAATTGAAGATCTTATCGATTTTATCGTCGCGAGAATTCTTAATCAGCTGGGAATTCAACATACTTTGATGCCCCGTTGGGGCGAGCTTGATGCTGACGCAGGCGATACTGCTAAGGATGACCAATGACCTGGGCAACGCTGTCGATATTTGTGCCAACGTTTCTATTCGTATCGCTGACGCCTGGCATGTGCATGACCCTTGCGATGGTGTTAGGCATGACCCAGGGCGTAAAGCGTACGCTTTGGATGATGATTGGTGAGCTTTTGGGCGTGGGGTTGGTGGCAGCCGCTGCGGGGGCCGGCGTCGCTGCATTAATGTTGCGTCAGCCCGAGCTTTTTATCGCCTTTAAATGGATTGGGGGCGCTTATCTAGCCTATTTGGGCGTGATGATGTGGCGCTCTCGTGGGCGGATGGCCATACCCAATGAGTTAAATGCCGGCCCGCCCGCTGGTCGTCTGCAGTTAGCCATGCAGGGATTTGTTACCGCGGTGGCTAACCCCAAGGGCTGGGCTTTCTTTATGGTGCTGCTGCCGCCTTTTCTGGACAGCAGCCGCCCTCTTGCCAGTCAGCTTAGCCTGCTTATCACGGTGATCCTGCTAATTGAATTTGCCAGCATGCTGGTTTATGCCACCGGCGGTAAAACGCTGCGTAAAACGTTGGGTAAGAGCGGCAATGTTCGGCTTCTTAACCGAATTGCCGGCTCGTTGATGATAGGCGTGGGCGCGTGGCTGGCGCTAGGCTAACGCGTTGAGCTAAAGCTCTGAGCTATACCGGTGGAAAGAAGCCAACCCGCACGCTGATCAGGATAAGTGAGGCTACGCTTAATAACTGCCATGGGCAGGGAGTTAACGGTTGGCGCGGATAGCGTTGCCAGCTTAAGCGTACCAGCGCGCACACCACCAAGCCCAGCAGCGCGCCGCCGATCAGGTCACTAAACCAGTGCACGCCGATAACTAAGCGGGATAGGGCCATGGGAACGGCTAAGGCAATTGCCGCCCAGTAAACCCAGGCGCGTTTTTGGCGCGAGAGTTCTGAGGCTACAAATGCCGCCAACAGCCCCAGAACCACCACCGATGTTGAGGTATGGGCGCTGGGGTAGGAGAGCGATCCGGTTAGATAGTCCGGCGTGTCTGGGCGGGCACGGCCAAAATATGCCTTGCCAAAAGTATTCAGAAACGCGATGCCACCGACGGCTAACCCCCAATGCAGTAGGGCATCAATCCGCTTATTAAACAGCATCCATAAGCCCCACGGCGCAAGAAGCGTGGCGATGCCCAGCTTGTCACCTATCTTGGCAAATACCGCCCCAATTTCAATTAACGTATCGTTTTCCAGCCAGGTGAACAGCCGCTGTACATAGAGGTCGAGCATTAAAGGACCGTCGTGGTGTATCACCATCAGCGTCCAGCCAGAGAGGCTGGTGAGTGCAACGATAAACAGCAAGAGTGAGGCGAGAGGAACTTCGCCAGACTGACTCATGGAAAGCCATGGGCGACGCATCAACGGGACTTTTCGCGCCAGGCGGGCCATAGCGAGATATAGGCGCCCATGACGCCCCACCTGGGCACGGCCCCAGGAGAACACAACGGCCAAGACCACAATGCTGGCTGCCATAATGAGCAGGGCTAACTTGATCCCCGGCGGCACGTTGAGGTGCTCTTGCCAAGTGCGCCCCAGTAAATAGCCCGGCAACAGATAAGCCGGTGCCCATAGAGCGGCTGAGCCAATATTAGCCCATAAAAAAGTACGCGGCGGCATGCGCATCATGCCCGCGACCAGAGGAATAATCGGCCTTACCGGGCCTACAAATCGGCCAATGAATACCGAATAAAGGCCGTAACGTTCAAAAAAACGCACGCCTCGCCCCAGCCATTCGGGATGCGCGGAAAGCGGCCAGCGTTGGGTGATTTGCGCACGTTGATGATAGCCAAGGCTAAAGCTAACGCCGTCGCCTATTACCGCCCCTATAAACGCGGCCATCATCAGCCAGGGAAGCCCTACCAGCTGATGTCCCGCAAGTGACGCCACTGCCGTAATCAGCACAACACCGGGTACCAACAGGCCAACCAAAGCCAAGGACTCAGCCAATGAAATCAAAAATACCAGCAGGATTAGCATTAACGGCGATAGCGAGAGCTGATAAAGGTTATCGGCTAAAGACACAAAAAACTCCTAAAAGGCATTAAGCCGTCACCCGTTGGCCAGTGCCTTCGCACGGGCATTCAGGCGTTGTACATAGCGCTCAAAGCTCTCTTTGTGAGGCAAGCAAGCGGCGATGCGTGATTCAAGTTGACCGGTTTCAACCAGTACACATTGGGATAGCGCATGTTGCAGGCGCTCACGCACTAATAATGCCCCACTTTCGCTGGTATCGGGTAATACTAACCAGAAGGCTGTTTCTCCCGCGCGACCTAGCAGGTCATGGTCACGGCAGCGGCCATGTACTTCATTACACAGGGTATCAAGTAGCGCATTTTTCGCTCGGTGACCAAACTGCTCTTCCGCCATGTCTAATTGCGGCAGGTGAATCACCAGGACGGCCAAGCGCTTGTTGAGCATGGCAGCACGCTGAAACTCATTTTGTAAGCGCTCTTTTAAGGTATCAATATTATAAGCATTACACTGACAGTCGTTTGGGTCGGTTGCTCGTAGGAGCGCACCGCGGCGGCCATGCTCCCAGCGGGGGAGCGCTAGCAGCAAAATAAGCGTGACATAGCCAAGTACGAAAGGGGCTTGTACAGCTGGATAGAAAATAAATAACCATATCAGTGGACCAAGTAGACCGGTTATCAGCAAAGCAGCCCATAAGGGTAGGAGTAAAAAAGCGCTAACCGTAGGTAAGCCTAACCAGATAGAAGACACATAGGGAGGATGATAAAGTGCATTGAATACCGTCAGGTAGGTAGCACTTAACAGCAGTAGCTGGGGTATATAACCTTTTATGCCTTGTCCTAGATGAATCAATAGAGCGGCTAATAACAGCAGTGTCACAAAGGTAGGTATCAGCAAATGCCGGTAGTTACCCAGCCCGTAAAGCCATGTCGCATAACCAACCATCAAGACCAGGCTAGCACCGTAAGCGAGTGACATTAGACGTCTTGAAAACGGGTATTCGGTCATGTCGGGCTCCGCTGACAAGAGGGGTGGCTAAGCTCTTCAAGCGTTAGGTTAGCGTGCTCGATATCAATTAACGGCAGCGAGTGGCTTAAGACACTATCTGGCAGTGCGGCATGTAACTGCTTGCGGCGCAGGGCCGCTTCCTGTGGTGAACGCGAAAGCATCAAGGTCGCAAGCGTGGTGCCATTAAGGCGGTAAGCATTTTCAAAGGTATAGGTTAGCGCACACAGTTTTTTGGCCATGGACCAGAGCTGGTGTCGTTTCACTTGAAAAACCACCAGCTCCGCATGGATAACTTCACGCTCCGAGCGTGTTTGTTCGCGGGGCAAATCACGTAACAACTGTTCTCCAGCCCATAGGTTAACTTTCGGAATTAAGCGCAGGCGCTGGCGGATAGCGCCATTCATATCGACCAGTTGACGTGCTCTGGATAATGCAAGCAGACTCAAGAGAATAAAAAGAAGCAGCATTAATCCCCCTTCCGGCAGGCTTAGTTGCGGCGCAATTAAGACCCAGCTAAATAGCGCTGCTATGACATTAAACGCCAGTATCCACCGCGTCTGAGGTAGCATGAACATAGCGGCCCACGCCCAGATCAACATACTATGGCGTTCTGGCGCAGCGGCAATTAAGCCCAGCAGTAGTGCGCCGGGTAATACTTGCCAGGGTAGGCCATGCGAATAACGATGACTGAAGTCCAGCAGCAGCGCGGTGATGGAAAGCCAGCCTACCGATAGCCAAAGCAGTAAGGCAGCCATTGGCGGGGCGGTTAGCGTCCAAATCGCTAATACAGCCGCAGCAGCGAATAAACTGGCCTTAAGCAGACGAATTTTGTATTTGCTTTGCATGGTGGCTTACTATTCACCTTTAATAACGCTATTTAGCAGCCAGTCGTGGATAAAGGCGGCTGACTAAGATACGAAGCCTAACGCACTTATTGTAACGTTTAATTAGCGTAATATACTGCCAACCACTGAACACAATTACCATGTTATTGCCTAGGCATTTCTCATACTGCTTGCGCGACGAAAATAGGGGGACAGCATGAGCGTTTTAACACTGTTTCAAGATGAGGCCCAGCAGCAACTCACTTCTGGTGACGTTGGCGCCTACATGCAAACGCTCGGGAAAGCGGCCCGTTTAGCAGCAAGCGAACTGCGTCGTGCCGATACCGGTATCAAAAACCGTGCTCTTGAGGCGATAGCAAGCCGGGTCGCTAACGCGCGAGCGGCTATCTTGACCGCTAATACCCAGGATATGCAGCGCGGGGAAGATAACGGTCTGGATAGCGCCCTGCTCGACCGTTTGGCATTAAATGATGCTCGGATCGACGCCATGATTGAAGGGTTGCGCCAAGTAGCTACGCTGCCAGACCCGGTAGGTGAAATTGATGATATGAGCTATCGGCCCAGCGGCATTCAGGTGGGCAAGATGCGCGTGCCGCTAGGCGTCATTGGGATCATTTATGAATCGCGTCCCAATGTCACCCTGGAAGCCGCCAGCCTGTGTTTAAAATCTGGCAATGCGTGTATTTTACGTGGCGGCTCTGAAGCGAGCGCCTCGAATGCAGTCATTGCTGAATGCATTACGCAAGGCTTGCAGGAAGTAGGTCTCTCGGCAAGCTGCGTGCAGGTAGTGGCAACGATTGATCGCGCCGCGGTAGGCGCATTGATCAGCATGCCTGACTATGTGGATGTAATTATTCCACGCGGCGGTAAATCGCTGATCGAGCGGATCTCCCGCGAAGCAAAGGTGCCGGTTATCAAGCATCTGGATGGTGTCTGCCACGTCTATATCGATACCACAGCAGACCCGGTCAAGGCGCTGGCCATTGCCGTCAATGCCAAGACGCACCGTTACGGCACCTGCAACACTATGGAAACCCTGCTGGTGGATGCACCGGTGGCGGATCTGATTTTGCCCGAGCTGGCCCGCGCGTATGCTGAACATAACGTTGAACTGCGTGGCTGCGAGCGTACCCGTGCCTTGCTGCCTCAAGCGCTGGCCGCATCGGAAGAAGACTGGCATGCCGAGTACTTGGCACCGATCCTGGCCATTAAAGTCGTCGACGGGGTGGACGAAGCGATTGCGCATATTGAGCAGTATGGCTCGCACCACACCGATGCCATCGTGACTCAGGACTACTCGCTGGCGCGCCGTTTTATGGCCGAAGTAGATTCAAGCTCAGTGATCGTGAATGCCTCGACGCGCTTTGCCGATGGCTTTGAATACGGTTTGGGCGCTGAAATTGGTATTTCAACCGATAAACTGCACGCCCGGGGCCCCGTTGGCCTGGAAGGCCTTACCACGCGTAAGTATGTCGTGTTCGGGGATGGGCAGGTTCGGCAGTGAAGGCTGGGGCAATATGAGTTCTCCACCGATAAAAATCGGCATGCTGGGCGGGACGTTCGATCCCGTCCATCATGGCCATCTGCGTAGTGCTTTGGAAGTACGTGAAGCGTTGGGGCTTGATCGGCTGCATATGATACCGGCGCCCAAGCCACCATTGCGTGGCGCGCCTCAGGTATCAGCCGAGCAACGCTTGGCGCTGCTTAACGCCGGGATTGGTGATACGCCGGGGCTGTATGCGGATGATCGTGAGCTACGCCGTGAAGGGCCATCCTACAGTATCGATACGCTCGCTCAACTGCGGGCCGAGTACGGTGAGCAGGCACGTTTGGTCATGGTGATTGGGTTTGATGCGTTTTTGCGTCTTCATCAGTGGTACCGTGCTGGCGATTTGTTTTCCCTGGCGCATGTGGTTGTTATGGCGCGCCCTGGTTATCAAATGCCCTGGACCAGTGAATTAAGGGAACTGGTTGGTGAGTGCGAAGTCGAAAGCGTGGATTCGCTGATGCAGTACCCAAACGGGGGGCTTTTAACGCTATCGTTACCGTCGATGATGGCTATTTCAGCGACCTATATTCGCCAGCGGCTTAGGGAGGGCAAAAGCATTCATTATTTGCTTCCAAATGCGGTTGAAGAGGCCATTCGAGAGAACGGCTTTTATCAACACTTTTCCCAGCACGACGAATAGCGCTGGTAGTCACGAAAGAAGCCGTTACAATGGCCCGCTTTATGGGCCGATTACCAAATGGGGTTGTCTTCAGGAGTCATGCACATCGATACACTGAAAAGCCTAGCGCTTGATGCGTTAGAAGAACTTAAAGCACGTGATATCACCCAGCTGGATGTTTCCAGCTTGACCGAGGTCACCGACCTTATGCTGATTGCCAGCGGCACGTCTACGCGACACGTGGCGGCACTTGCGCAAAACGTCGTAGAAAAAGCCAAAGCAGCAGGTCTGGCACCCCGTGGCGTTGAAGGGGGCGACAATGCAGATTGGGTACTGGTGGATCTGGGCGATATTGTGGTTCATGTAATGCTGCCAGAAGCGCGCACTCTCTATGACCTTGAGCGGTTATGGGCGGATCTTCCAAGCGACGGTTTCAAAGCAGACGAGTCGTTTGAGCAGTTTGAAGAGCGAGCCAGCATGTCATGAAGGTACGGCTGTTAGCGGTAGGTACCAAGATGCCTGCGTGGGTGGAAGAGGGCATTGAAACTTACCGTAAACGGCTCCCTCGGGATTTCAGCCTTGAAATAGAAGAGATCCCGCTTGGCCAGCGTGGCAAAAATGCCGATATTGCTAAAGCGCGAGCCCAAGAGGCGCAACGCATTCGAGATAAACTGCGGGGCGATGAATACGTGGTGGCGCTTGAAGTAAAAGGTAAGCCCTGGACAACTGAGCAGTTAGCCCAGGAGGCTGATGCCTGGCGGATGGAAGGCCGCGATATCGTGCTATTGGTCGGCGGGCCGGACGGTCTTGAACCGTCTCTGTCCGCCATGGCTGATAAAGCGTGGTCGCTTTCGCCGTTAACCCTGCCGCATCCGTTAGTTCGTATTATGCTTGCCGAGCAGCTTTATCGCGCTTGGACCTTATTGGTTGGTCACCCCTATCACCGCTAAGGCTCAAACGGGTGGTGGTGTTTGTTGACTGTTATTGCGTCAATCGTCTGATTTGAGAGTCATCTGTTGCCATGCCCCAGCGCCGTGACACGCTAAAAAATTCTGAGCAAGAGTTGCGTATTTTTCGTGTCAGAACGCTGCTTGCTGTTCTGGTGGTGGCAACGCTTACCAGCCTATTAGTGGGGCGTTTGGCCTACCTGCAGATCGTTCAACATGAAATCTATACCACTCGGTCGGAAAAGAATCGTGTGCGCGTTGAGCCACTGCCGCCCAATCGCGGTTTGATTTACGACCGCAATGGCGTGCTGCTGGCTGAAAATCGACCTACCTATAACCTGACGCTGGTGCGCGAACGCGTTGATAATCTTGATGATACCCTGGCACTGCTGGTAGAGCTTCTAGAGCTTCCCGAGGAGGATGTCGAGGCCTTCAACGTGCGTTCACGCCAGCGTCAGCGTCCCTTTCAACCTGCACTATTGATGAGTGATCTTAGCGAGGAGCAAATTGCGCGCCTCGCCGTTAATCGTCATCGCTTGCCGGGGGTTGAAGTCGAAGCGCAGCTGCTGCGTTACTATCCTGACTCCGAAGTGATGGCGCACACCCTGGGTTATGTGGGGCGGATCAATGTCGAAGAGCTTCAATCTTTGGATGCTGGCCGGTATGCCGGCACTCACTTTATTGGAAAAACCGGGGTCGAGCGCTTCTACGAAGAAGAGCTGCACGGCGAAGCGGGCCTACGCAAGGTTGAAACTAACGCTCGCGGACGCGTATTAAGAGAATTAGGGCGTACCGATCCTGTGCCCGGAGAGAACATTACCCTGACGATCGATAAGTCGCTTCAGACGCTTGCCTATGAGCTGATGGATGGTCGACGCGGCTCTATTGTAGCGATTGCGCCGGCAACAGGTGAAATTCTGGCAATGGTGTCGACGCCAGGATTTGATAGCAACCAATTCGTAACCGGGATTGACGTCGCGTCCTACCGTGGCTTGCAGGAAGACCTTGATCTACCGCTGTTTAATCGCTCGATACGTGGGCATTACCCTCCGGGCTCGACCATTAAACCTTTTTTAGCGCTTGCAGGGCTTGCTGAAGGCGTGATTACGCCTGACAGCACGATTAACGACCCCGGCTATTACCAGTTACCCAATGACTCACGCCGCTACCGTAACTGGCTGCGCTGGGGGCATGGGCGTGTGGATTTGGAGCGCTCGTTGGCGGTTTCCAACAACACCTATTATTACACCCTGGCGCATGATTTGGGCATCGACAACCTGGATAAGCGGATGAGTGGATTTGGGTTCGGGCAGCGAGTTGCCCACGATGTCCAGGGCGAAAGCAACGCCTTGATGCCATCTCGCGAGTGGAAGCGAGAGCGCTTTAATCAACCTTGGTACCCAGGTGAAACCTTGTCAGTCGGCATTGGCCAGGGGTACTGGCAAGTAACGCCGTTACAGTTAGCGAGTGCAACGGCCACCCTTGCTAACCGAGGCCACTGGGTAAAACCCCGTCTAGCACTGCAAATTGGGGGTGAGCCGCTGCCTCAAGACTTACCCGATACATTGGATGATATTCAGCTGGAAAATGATGCCTGGTGGGATCGGGTGTTTAGTGGTATGGAAAAAGTTCTTAGTGGTAGCGAGGGTACTGCGCGGCGATCCGGTGTCGGTCTTGAGTATCGTATGGGCGGCAAGTCGGGAACGGCACAGGTATTTTCGTTGGGCCAGGACCAGCGCTATAACGCCGATGAACTCGAGGAGCGACTGAGAGACCATGCCCTGTTTATGGCGTTTGCCCCGATTGAGAATCCCCAAATTGCCGTTTCGGTCATCGTGGAAAATGCGGGCGGCGGCAGTACGCATGCCGCGCATTTAGCGCGCGCAATGACCGATGCTTGGCTGTTAAAAGATGAAGCCCCTGACGCTGATGAGGTACGCGAAGTTTTGGAAGAAGATACCGCTCAAGTGGAGGGAAACTGATCTATGCCTTGGCAGACGCTGACCCGTCCATTACGGCGCCATCCAGTGCGCCCACCCGATAGCGGGATAGCCCGGCGTAAAAGTATTTGGGAACGTATCCATATTGACCCTTGGCTGTTAGGACTTTTGCTGATTTTGATGGCGGGCGGTCTGCTGGTTCTTTATAGCGCGTCGGGCCAGCGTATTGAGGCGGTAATCGCTCAGGCGATGCGGTTTGGAGTGGCGCTGGCAGGCATGGCGTTTTTGGCGCAGCTATCACCTACTACGTTTTTACGCTGGGCGCCCTTTGCTTATGGTGCAGGGGTTGTCATGTTATTGGCAGTGGAGATTGCTGGTGATATTGGAATGGGCGCCAAGCGTTGGCTTGAGATTCCCGGCGTTATTCGCTTTCAACCTTCAGAAATGATGAAGCTGGCAGTGCCTTTAATGGTGGCTGCCTATTTAAATCGTTGTCAGCTCCCACCGAGATTGAAAGACATCGTAGTGTGCGCTGTGATTATTGGCTTACCGGTCGTGTTGACTGCCATTCAGCCGGACTTGGGTACATCATTGCTGGTGGCCAGTGCAGCAGTCATTGTGGTGTTGCTTGCGGGTCTTTCATGGCGCCTGATCGGGTTTGTCGCCGCATTGCTGGCTGCGTGTGTGCCGCTATTGTGGATGAATATGCACAATTATCAGCGCCAGAGGGTGTTAACCTTCCTGGACCCAGAGAGCGACCCGCTTGGCTCCGGGTGGAATATTATTCAGTCGACTACCGCTATTGGTAGCGGTGGTTTATGGGGAAAGGGGTGGCTTGAGGGTACGCAGTCGCAGCTTGAGTTTCTGCCCGAACGGCATACCGATTTTATTATTGCCGTATTGGGTGAAGAGTTTGGCCTGGTTGGCATGCTGATTTTACTGGCTCTTTACCTAATGATTGTAGGGCGGGGTCTGTGGTTGGCGGCTTCGTCGCAGGATACTTTTGGTCGCTTGTTTGCGGGCAGTATTATCCTGACATTTTTCATTTATGTGTTTGTAAATGTCGGTATGGTCAGCGGTATTTTGCCCGTAGTGGGCGTTCCGCTACCCCTGGTTAGTTATGGTGGAACCTCTAGCGTGACCTTGTTGGCAGGGTTCGGTATTCTCATGTCTATTCATGCCCATCGTCGGCTATTGCCACGTTAATATTTCAGTCAGGGCGGTGCGTTTTCAAAGGAGTGGTGAGTTGATGAAAAGGGCCCGGAATAAAGCTGGCAGTTACCTTGTCGCCGCGCTAATTGCGTGTTCGATGCCTGCTGCATTCGCTGAGGAACACCCGGCGGAAGCGGTAGACCTGCAAAAAAATGAACGCACCCAGATATTGGTAGATGAGTTAATCGCCCAGGGCATACCAGAAGCTTGGCTCCGCGATGCTTTTTCACACGCAGTGTATTCCCAAGAAGTGCTGGATGCCATGGAGGGTGCGGCGGAGCGTCGCTTACGCTGGTATGAGTATCGCGATATATTCCTTACCCAGCAGCGCATTGAAGAAGGCGCTGCGTTTATGCAAGCGCACGCTGAGACGCTGGCGCGTGCGGAAGACGTGTACGGGGTGCCGGGTAATGTTATTACCGCTATTATCGGCGTAGAAACGTATTATGGTCGCCATAAAGGTCGCCACCGGGTACTTGATTCGCTGGCTACCCTGGCGTTTTATCATCCCAGTCGTGGGCAGTTTTTTCGCGGTGAGCTGGCGGCATTTTTACAAATCGCCTATGAGCAGCAGGTCGACCCTGCCGAGCTTTATGGCTCGTACGCAGGCGCGATGGGTTACCCGCAGTTTATCCCCACCAGCTATCAGGCATATGCGGTCGATTTTGACGATGACGGCCTGCGTGATTTGTGGGAAAACCCGGTTGATGCCATCGGCAGCGTAGCTAATTATTTTGCCGTACATGGTTGGCAGCGTGATGGCGCAATCTATCACGAAGCGAGCGGGCCGGACGAAGCGCCGGAAACTTTGACGTTTAACCAAACGTCAGCACCGAATATAACCGCCGCTGATGCCGCCGCCGAGGGCATTGAATCTCAGCAGGGACTTGATGGCTCGCTGCCGGTGATACCGCTGGTATTTGAAATGGACGACGGGCGCATGCGTTACCGGCTGGGTGAGAACAATTTTTATGTGATTACTCGCTATAACCACAGCCACCTGTATGCCATGGCAGTCACGGAGCTTGCCGAGGCCATTCAAAATCAGGCTGAGGAACAGGGATGAAAATGTTGCAAGCAGTGACCTGGCGAATGGGCGGTGCGATTGCCCTTGTTGCTTTAGTAAGTGGCTGTGCCAGTCGTGAAGCTCAGCGTGTGGATAATACGCCCGCACAGGCGCAGCCCGCAGCGCCAGCAGCCAGCAGTAGCAATAGTAGTGGCGGTGGGCGCTACGCCATGAATGGCGACGCTTATCCGGTTGAGCCACCCGATGTTTCAACCGTGCCGGATGCTGAACCGCGTATCGAAGCTCCTTCGCGGGCGGGCAATCGTTCGACCTACGAAGTATGGGGAGAAACGTATCATGTAATGCCTGATTCCAGGGGATATGCCAAGCAGGGCACCGCCTCTTGGTATGGAGAAAAATTTCATGGCTACGCGACCTCCAACGGTGAGATCTACGATATGTACAAAATGTCGGCGGCACACCGTTCGCTGCCGCTGCCTACGTTTGCGCGTGTTACCAGCCTGGATAGCGGTCAGTCAGTGATTGTGCGGGTTAATGATCGAGGCCCTTTTCATAGCGACAGGGAAATTGATCTTTCCTACGCTGCCGCTGCGCGATTAGGTATATTGGATAACGGCACCGGGCGGGTGAGGGTTGAAGCGGTTGACCCGGGGCGCTGGCTAGCCGAGCGGGGCAGAGCGCCCGCTAATGCAGTGTCAGCTGCAAGGGCACCAGCCGCAAGGGCACCAGCTGCCCAGCCAACGGCTGTAGCATCGGCAGCGCCCGTTGCTGCCCAAAGCGTTCCTGTAGCGCCTCAGTCGGCCTCCGCTGCAGCACCTTCAAGTGCTGGGTCTGAGAGCGACGCTACGGGGGCTATTTACCTGCAGATTGCCGCCTTGGGTAGTGCTGAAGGAGCGCAACAACTTCAGCAGCGATTGAAAAACGAATTGCCCCATGAAGTCCGTGTAATGAGTGATGCAAGCGTGCACCGTGTACAAGTGGGGCCCGTAAGGCCCGCTCAAGAAACACAGGCGCGTGAAGAGCTTCGCCAGGCGGGCTTCCCTCAAGTTTTTATCGTGAGATAATTCACTTTTTTATACTCTTTGGTGCCTAGCGCCATTTTTTCTTGTAAGTGAGATGTTAGTGATGAATGTATTTGAGTCGATACGCCGCTCTGCCAAGCTCTGCCTCTTTGCGGCCATGACAGCCGTTACGCTGCCGGCAGCGGCACAGGTAATTCCCCAGCCGCAGACGATTATTCCAGCCGCACCGCAGCTTGCTGCCAGCTCCTGGATTTTAATGGATGCCAATAGCGGCCGTATCCTTGCCGAGCACAACTCGGATGAGCGTTTGGCACCGGCAAGTCTTACCAAACTCATGACCGCCTATCTTGTCGAGCGTGAGTTGGATCGTGACACTATTAAATTAGATGATTTGGTCAATGTCAGTGAAAACGCTTGGCGGACTGGCGGCTCAAAGATGTTTATTGAGGTGGGCAACCAGATCCCCGTTGAGGAGCTGTTGCACGGTATCATAATTGTCTCAGGTAACGATGCCAGCGTCGCCATGGCCGAGCATCTGGCAGGCGGTGAAGCCCCTTTTGCTGACTTGATGAACCAGCATGCGGCTCGTCTTGGGATGGAGAATACCCATTTTGAGAACGCAACGGGGCTGCCCAGCGATAATCACTACTCAACCGCTCATGACTTGGCCCGGCTTTCACGCCACATCATTAATGATTACCCCGAACATTATGCGATCTACTCGCAGCGTCACTTCTCTTACGGTGGAATCGATCAGCCTAATCGTAACCGTTTACTCTGGCGTGATCCGTCGGTTGACGGTCTGAAAACCGGGTGGACAGACGCTGCAGGCTACTGCCTGGTATCCTCTGCTGAGCGCGACAGTATGCGACTCATTTCCGTGGTAATGGGCACCAATTCAGATGAGGCGCGAGCCCAGGAAACTCAGAAACTGCTGAGCTACGGCTTCCGTTTTTATGAAACCATGAAGCTTTACGAGCGTGGCGCAGTACTTGAAACACCCCGCGTATGGGGCGGTGATATTAATGAACTGCGCGTAGGGGTAAATGAAGAAGTCTATATGACGCTACCGCGCAACCGTAACGAAGAGCTGCGCGCACGTCTTAACCTGCATACCGATTTGCAGGCGCCGATTGCGGTTGGCGATGACGTAGGCACATTAGAAGTTTATCTGGGTGAAGAAATGGTGGGCGAGCGCCCTCTAGTGGCGCTTGAAAATGTCGAAGAGGGTGGCTTATTTAAGCGCTTATTCGACCAGGTTCAGCGCTTTTTCAGTGGGTTGATTTCTAAATTTACCGACTAATCTGCCCGGCCTGGGTACTGCCCAGGCCTCTTGTTTCGCTTAGTAGAAGGCAAATTATGAAAAAAGGTGCCAACGATGGGTTTCGCGATCTGCGTCAGCCGGCAGTGACCGAGCCACCCAAGATTACGTTTCCCTGCGATTATCCGTTGAAAATTGTCGGCGATGCCGCTGATGATTTTACCGCCTGTGTTTGTCAGATCGTGGTGCGCCATGCGCCGGATTTTGATGAATCTACACTAGAAGTGGTCGATAGCCGAAACGGTCGTTTTCAGTCAGTGCGCATCACGATTAATGCGACCAGCGAACAGCAGATAAGCCAGCTGTTTGATGAGCTGAAAGCTACAGGCCGTGTGCATATGGTGGTGTAAATGAGCGATGACTCGCCCATTGAGCTACACCGCTTAGGACGTAGGCCTTACCTGCCTGTGTGGGAGGCTATGCGCACGCTGACCGATACGCGTGATAGTGATACGCCCGATCAGTTCTGGCTGGTAGAGCACGACCCGGTGTTTACCCAGGGGCAGGCAGGTAAGCCTGAGCATTTGCTGATGCCGGGTGAGATTCCTGTTGTGCAAACGGATCGTGGTGGGCAAGTAACCTATCATGGCCCCGGGCAGGTCGTACTGTATCCTCTGCTTGACGTTCGCCGTGCGAAAATAGGCGTGCGGGAATTGGTGTCAGCGCTGGAGAATGCGGTGATTGCGTTACTTGCCGATTATGGCATTAGCGCCCATGCAAGGCCTGACGCCCCAGGGGTTTATGTAAAAAGCCCGATCGGTGAAGCCAAAATAGCCTCTCTGGGGTTACGCATTCGGCGTGGCTCAAGCTATCACGGCGTAGCGCTCAATGTGGATGGGGATCTTTCCGCCTTTCAACGTATCAACCCTTGTGGCTACGCGGGTATGGCCGTCACTCGTCTGGCAGATTTGGCAACGCTGCCCAAGGAGCATGACGTAGGCGAACAGCTAGCGCATGCACTAGCCATTCAGCTAAGGCGAGCGTTAGTGGTTATCGATTAGCGAAGCACTGCTTGTATAGATGCAAAGCTCATTCAGGCGTTAGATGGCGTGCCTAAAAAGAGGCCGCCGCGATAAGCAATATTCGCGGCGGCCTCTTTGTTTAAGCTTACGCTATGCTTCGCCGTATCAGCCTACATTCAGTGCAGGGATAATATTGGGGTTAGACTCCTGGCCCGGAATGGCGGCCGGAGAGGCGAGTCCTAGATTATTCTTCTCGAACACTCGGTCGGCACGGTAGCTTGAACGCACCAGTGGGCCTGAAGGCACTTCCATAAAGCCTTTTTCCAAGCCCAAGACACGATACCGATCGAACTCTTCAGGGCTTACCCAGCGCTCAACCGGCAGGTGGTTTTTTGTAGGGCGTAAATACTGGCCTAAGGTGACGATATCAACGCCAATTTCGCGAAGATCGTCGAACGTCTTGAGTATCTCTTCATCCGTTTCACCAAGCCCTAGCATGATGCTGGTTTTGGTAATCACATCCGGACGATGCTTTTTAGCATAGGCCAGCACGTCCAGCGTTTTGCGATAGCCGGCACGCGGGTCGCGTACTCGGCTCGTCAGCCGTTCAACGGTTTCAACATTCTGCGCAAACACCTCAAGACCTGAGTCTACAACGCGCTCAATGGCTGCTTGGTCACCATCGAAATCAGGTGTCAGGGCTTCAACGACGACTTCTGGCGTACGCGCTTTGATAGCACGGATACAGCTGGCATAGTGGGTGGCACCACCATCGTCGAGATCATCACGATCAACCGATGTCAAAACGATATAGCGAAGCCCCATCAGCTCAACCGACTTGGCGGTATTTTCGGGCTCTTCAAGATCCAGCCAGCCTTTGGGATTGCCCGTATCGACTGCGCAGAAACGGCATGCACGGGTACACACAGACCCCATCAACATGATGGTGGCTGTTCCATTGCTCCAGCACTCGCCCATGTTAGGGCAGTGAGACTCAGCACAAACGGTACTTAGGCGGTGCTCCGCGACGTTACGCTTAACGGCTTCAAAGCGCTCGCCACCGGGGATTTGAGCGCGCAGCCATTTGGGCTTGCGTTCAAGCGATGGGGCTTCAGCCTGCGCACTGCGCACCTTCATGCCATCTTTGATCGCCGTCGTGCCGTGTTCATTACGGAATTTCTGGCCGCTGGGAACACGCTGTGTGGGGTTATTGCTCATAGGAATAGAGCCTCTCTACTGTGCGGCAGGCAGGGCTTATCATAAACAGTAAGCGCTTGCCCCCCAATCATGCCGATTAATACGTTGCCTAATGCGTTGCTAATTAATACATGTTGCTAATTAATACATAGGTAGTAGGAGGTAATGTAACATAACTGGGGAATAACAAGACACCGCCGGGTTAGCTTGAAAGCATGGGTAAGCAGGCCACGCCATGACTTGGCAAGGGGCTTGCGGGCCCTTTGAAGTGACGCTGATACTCGGCTAAATGCTCACGCACGAAGCGTAAAAAGAGTTCGGCCACGGGCGTGGGAAAACGTTCACGCTGATAAACCATGCACCAGGCTCGACGAATGGGGAAATCAGGTAGCGACAGGGCAGACAGAAGTCCTTGCTCAAGCTCCAGCTGTACGGCTAAACGCGGTAGTACCGCCACGCCTAAATGGGCCATTACGCCTTGCTTGATGGCTTCGTTGGTACCCAGCTCAATGCAGTGGGGCAGGGCGACTTTCTGATAGGCGGCCAGCTGTTCAAAGGCGTTACGTACTCCCGAGCCCGGCTCGCGCATCAAAACATAGTGGCGGGCGAAGTCAGTCAACGTGGGCGAGAGCATATCCAGCAGCGGGTGCTCAGGCCATACCACCGCCACCAGCTCATTATCGAGAATAGGCATTACGGCCAAACGTTCATCCTCGGGTACCATCGCCATAATCACCAGGTCATCCTGCTGCTCGGCCAAACGTTCAAGCGCCTGACTGCGGTTGCAGACCTTTAAACGTACATGAATATCGGGGTAGCTTGCGCGAAAACGTGCCAGCAGGTACGGCACAATATATTGGGCTGAAGAGACCGCAGCCAAGTTAAGCTGCCCGGTAATCTTGCCGTTGATATTCGACAAATTCATTTGGAGTCGTGAGAGCTGCCCAAAGATTTCCCGCGTGGACAACGCCAGCGTGTCTGCCGCAGGCAATACGTGCAGGGTTTTACCGGCATATTTGAAAAGGGGTTGGCGCAGAGCTTGTTCCAGCTGGCGTATTTGCGCGCTGACGGCGGGCTGGGTGAGCCCTAACTGCTCGGCCGCGCGGGAATAGGAGCGCTGGCGATGTACCGCCTGAAATACTTGCAGCTGTCGAAATGTTAGGCGGTTAAGCAGCGTAGGGGATGACATAACAACCTCTGAAAAGACCGCTCTTGGGCGTCGAATAGCCCGGCTAGCGTTATATGCTAAGTGAAAATGCTACCACTGTTTAGTCAATTCTACCTGATATCCGACTAGTTTTAGGCGTTGCGCGAATACCCATCGACGTTCGGCGCCGAGTGGCCTAGACTATATTGCATTGCAGCATCATCAAGGCTTTTGGGTTGATTGCCAGTGCCTTCACCCTAGGGAGACCCTATGAATTTTCTCGCCAATCCTTTGCTTAACGCTAATCCGATAATGAACGCATGGAGAGGAACCGCTAATTCCTCTACTTCAATGCCAGGCAGTGAGGCACTGACCTCATTAATGGACCCGTTTGGGATTGGGCGCGCCGCTGTCGATTATTGGCGGGATAGCGTGGAGCGCAGCGTGCTTTACTGGGACGTTATGCGTGAGCGCGGCAATCAGTATCTGGAACATATGGAGCAAACCAAGCCGAGCGTGCTGGGTTTTAAAACCGAAGTGTTGCTGGATGGCCGTACGCTTCCCCAGCCGACCAACTACGAATTGCTGCGTGTGCTGCCTCCTGAAGGCACGGTCATTGATCCCCATAAGCGTCCCTTTGTCGTTGTCGATCCGCGTGCCGGGCATGGCCCGGGTATTGGCGGTTTTAAACCTGACAGCGAGCTTGGCGTGGCGTTAAAAGCCGGGCATCCCTGCTACTTTATCGGTTTTTTACCCTTTCCTGAGCCCGGTCAAACGGTTGAAGATGTCGTCGAGTCAGAAGTGGCTTTTTTGCGTCATGTGATTAGCCTGCACCCAGAAACCACGGAAAGGCCCATGGTCGTGGGCAACTGCCAGGCCGGTTGGCAGTTGATGATGGCGGCAGCGCTTGAGCCGGATGTTTTTGGACCTATCCTGATCGCGGGGGCGCCGCTCTCCTACTGGGCGGGCGAGCACGGCAATGCACCCATGCGCTATACCGGCGGTTTGACGGGGGGGAGCTGGATCACGGCATTTACCAGCGATATGGGTAACGGCTTATTTGATGGCGCTTGGCTAGTACAGAACTTTGAGCGCTTAAATCCTGCCAACACCTATTGGAAAAAGCAGTATCACCTCTACGCCAATGTGGATACCGAGAGCGAGCGGTATCTTGATTTTGAGCGCTGGTGGGGTGGGCATGTAGTGCTGGGCGGTGAGGAAATCCAATATATTGTCGATAATTTGTTCGTTGGCAACCGCTTATCGACGGCCCAGTTGGTAACTCGTGACGGGCGGCGGATCGATCTGCGCAATCTACGCTCCCCTGTCGTGGTGTTCTGTTCCCGCGGTGACGATATCACTCCGCCCCCTCAGGCATTGGGCTGGATTCGTGATCTATACGAAGATACCGATGATATTATCGCCAACGATCAAACCATTGTTTACTGCATGCATGATACTACCGGGCATTTGGGGATATTTGTATCTGGCAGCGTGTCGCGCAAAGAGCATTCTGAATTTACGGCGAACATGGACTATATCGACGTAATGCCGCCTGGGTTATATGAAACCAAGGTTACCCTGGCGTCAGAAAGCAGTGATGCCGCTCTTTATGAGCGTGACTATCTGCTGGAATTTCAGCCACGCAATTTTGAAGAACTTGATCGTGAAGTGCATCATAAGGCCGATGACGATCGGCGATTTGCCACGGTTGCGCGGATCTCTGAGATAAATTTAGGTCTGTATCGACTCTATGTCCAACCTTGGGTGCAAGCGCTTATAACGCCCGAAAGTGCACGTTTAATGCGCCGTATGCACCCGATTCGTCTGGGCTACAAGCTGTTGTCGGATCGCAATCCTTTATCGGTACCGCTGCCGGTGATGGCAGAAGCAGTGCGTAAAAACCGCCAGGAAATAAGCCAGGACAATCTTTTTAAAGCGTTTGAAATCATGAGCTCCGATCAGATTGTGGCGTCGCTTAACGCCTTTCGTGATCTTCGCGATAGCAGTTCAGAGCGGCTGTTTATGGATATCTACGGCCAGCCACTGCTTCAGGCGGCTGTAGGGCTTTATGGCGATGCCCATGTGCACCGTCGGCGGCCGGGTGCCGAGCCTGAGCATCGGCGCTTCTTGGCAAGGCGTCAGGATGAGTTACGCGAGCGTATTGCCCAAGGCGGCGCCCATGAAGCGACCATGCGCTCCCTCATTTATGTGCTGGGCGGTGCTCCCGCAACGGATGAGCGTAACTTCAAGCGGCTGCGGGCTTCACGGGCGAAGCTTGAGTCTGATATCAAGCTTTCAGAATTCAAGCAATTAGTACGTGAACAGTTCTTTATTTTAAAACTGGATCGTGAGAAAGCGCTGAATACGCTGCCTGAGCTTTTGGCAGGTGAAAGTAGTAGCGCCATTGATGGGTATATTAAAAATCTTGAGCACGTGTTTGCCGCAAGCGGCGAGCTTTCTGAGCATGCCGCTGAGCGTTTTGCGCAAATCAAAGCGCTGTTTGAGAAAGCGCGGCCGGCCAAGTCCGCCCCAAGCAAAACACCTGCCGCTTTAGCTGCGCCTAAAGCGGCGGTAAAGGCTGAGTCTGCTCCAACTGCTCAAACTGTTAGTACAAACACTGCCAGTAAGGGCGCTGCCAGTAAAAACACCGTCAGTAAAAACGCTGGTGAGAAAAAGCCAGACGAGAAAAAACCGGCCGACAAGAAGCCTGCGACTAGAAAGGCCGCGGTAACCCAAAAAGCATCCGAAGGACCGGCGGTGGTTAAAGAAGATGCCAAGCCGAGCTCGGCTGACGGTACGACCGAGAAAGCCTCAAAGGCTGCCCCGGCGGAGGCAGGTTCAAATGATCAAAAGCAGGCTTCAACGCCTACGGCCAAGCCAGCGGATGACCAGCCTGTTGAGATCAAAAAACCAAGCGCAAACGTCACTCGACGTAAGACGCCTCGAAAGCGTTAATTAGGTTTTTTTGGCTGGCTCTGCGCCCCTGCTTTTTAGCAGGGGCGTTTTGTTTATAGAAAATGGTAGGTTGCCGATCTTGGAACGTCGGTCTAGTGTCTAGCTACTTGGGTTTAGAAAACCTGATTTTAGAAAACTTGATTTTAGAAAACTTTGCTTTAGAAAAATAGGCTTTGTTCTCTTTACCACACGGTTGTTACTGGCGCTAAGTGAAGGCCTGGGGTAGGGTAGGCGCATTTTTTCATCCGTATGTTTGTTTCGGCCACTTCAAGAGGGCCGTTAATTGCAACATCATGCGGTACCGTATTCAGAGCGTGGGCTGTCAGCCCACGCAATAGAAAAGTGGAGCACTATGGGCAAGTCACTGGTCATCGTCGAGTCGCCGGCTAAAGCGAAGACGATTAATAAGTATCTCGGCAACGATTTCATCGTAAAGTCGAGCGTGGGTCACATTCGTGATCTGCCGACCAGCGGCTCGGGCAAGGCAGCTTCCGACCCTAAGGAGCGCGCTCGCCAAGCCGCGGCAACACGCAAAATGTCAGCGGAAGAGAAGGCAGAGTATAAAAAGCGCAAAAGCCATGATCAGTTAATTCGGCGTATGGGTATTGATCCCAATAATGGCTGGGAAGCCCGCTACGAAGTCTTGCCTGGCAAAGAGAAGGTAGTGGCTGAGCTCAAAAAACTCGCTGAAAAGGCTGACGCGGTTTATCTGGCGACGGATTTGGACCGCGAAGGGGAAGCCATCGCTTGGCATTTGCGGGAAACCATCGGCGGTGACGATAGTCGCTATAAGCGGGTCGTATTTAACGAAATTACTAAAAACGCCATTCAGGATGCGTTTAAGGCACCCGGCGTTCTGAATATTCCGCGAGTAGAAGCTCAGCAGGCGCGGCGGTTTTTAGACCGTGTGGTGGGCTTTATGCTGTCGCCATTGCTGTGGGCCAAAGTGGCCCGTGGCCTTTCCGCTGGTCGCGTGCAGTCTGTCGCGGTGCGTCTTATTGTTGAGCGCGAGCGTGATATTCGTGCGTTTATCCCAGAAGAGTTTTGGGATGTGCATGCGGATTTAGTCTCGCCAGACGGCGAAGTGGTACGCTTTGCACTCGCCAAGCAAGATGGCAAGGTGTTTAAGCCGACCTCTGAAAAAGACACCATGGAGCGAATTGCGGCGCTGCGTAACGCGAAGCTTGCGATTACCTCACGGGAAGATAAGCCCACTAGTTCTAAGCCAACGGCACCGTTTATTACCTCTACGCTGCAGCAGGCAGCCAGTGGCCGCCTGGGTTTCTCGGTCAAGAAAACCATGACCATGGCTCAGCGTTTGTACGAAGCCGGCTACATTACCTATATGCGTACCGACTCCACTAATCTCTCGAAAGATGCAGTTGAAAGTGCACGTGAGTTTATTGGTAGTGAGTACGGCGAGCGCTATCTACCCGAAGCGCCCAATCGCTATAGCAGCAAAGAGAGCGCCCAGGAAGCTCACGAAGCGATCCGCCCATCAAGCGTTGAGCGCAAGGCGACCGATTTGGTTGGTATGGAGCGCGATGCCGAGCGCTTATACGAGCTGATCTGGCGTCAGTTCGTGGCCTGTCAGATGACCCCGGCCGAGTATCTGTCGAGCACGCTGAGCGTTGAAGTGGATGGTTATGACCTGCGCGCTAAAGGGCGTGTTCTGAAGTTTGACGGCTACACGCGGGTTATGAAACCAAGCGGTAAAAATGAAGACCAGACGCTGCCTGATTTGCCCAAAGGCACGCCAATGGCGATGGAAACGCTGGATCCTCAGCAACACTTTACCAAGCCGCCGGCACGTTATACTGAGGCGAGCTTGGTTAAAGAGCTTGAAAAGCAGGGGATCGGTCGTCCTTCTACCTACGCCTCGATTATTTCGACGATCCAGGATCGTGGCTATGTGAAGTTGGAAAATCGGCGTTTTTACGCCGAAAAGCTGGGTGATATCGTTACCGAGCGCCTGAAAGAGTCGTTTCCTGATCTGATGGACTTCTCGTTTACCGCCCGTATGGAAGATAGCCTGGATGAGGTTGCGGAAGGTGAGCGCAATTGGCAGGCACTGCTCGATGCTTTCTATGGCGAGTTTAGTGAAGAGCTTGCCAAGGCTGAGAGCGATGACGGGATGCGTCCTAACCAGCCGGTGCCAACCGATATTGATTGCCCCTCTTGTGGTCGGAAGATGCAGATTCGCACTGCTTCCACCGGGGTGTTTTTAGGCTGTAGTGGCTATAACCTGCCGCCCAAAGAGCGCTGCAAGACGACGATTGACCTCATTCCGGGTGAAGAGGCCGTAGCGGCGGATGCCGGTGAAGAGGCAGAAACCAACGCCCTGCGTGCCAAGCGGCGGTGCCATAAGTGCGGCACGGCGATGGATAACTACCTGATTGATGAAACCCGCAAGCTGCATATTTGCGGTAATAGCCCTGACTGTGATGGTTATGAAATAGAGCAGGGCAAGTTCAAGATCAAAGGCTACGATGGCCCGGTTATTGAATGCGATAAGTGTGGCTCGGAAATGCAGCTCAAGTCAGGCCGGTTTGGTAAATATTTTGGCTGCACCAATAGCGAGTGTAAAAATACTCGTAAGCTTCTGAAAAGCGGTGAAGTGGCACCACCCAAGATGGATCCGATTCCGATGCCGGAACTGGCCTGCCAGAAAGTCGATGACCACTACGTACTGCGTGATGGAGCAAGCGGCCTGTTTTTAGCGGCGAGTAAATTCCCTAAAAACCGTGAAACGCGTCCGCCGTTGGTTAAAGAGCTAAAAGCCCATGCTGATGAGCTGCCCGAGAAGTATCACTTTATTCTCAAGGCACCCAGCGAAGACCCTGATGGTCGTCCGGCTCAAATTCGCTACTCGCGTAAAAATAAAGAGCAGTACGTAATGACTGACGAAGAAGGCAAGGCCACTGGCTGGAAAGCAACCTTCGAGGCAGGCAAATGGCACGTAGAGGACAAGCGTAAATGAGTGCTCGCTCGCGCACTAATCAACTGCTCTACCAAGCTGAATTGCTGGTAAGCATGCCCATTGGTGAAGACGAGCATGCGCCCGCTCGCCAGATGGCGCTCGAAGAGAGTGCCTTGGCTCTCTTTGAGTTGGCGTTGACCTCGCTGCTAAAAGAAGTAACCGAGCACGCCCGGCTGGAACATCACGTCTGGCAGGAGCTGCTGGCAAGCAATGGGCCGCCGCTTGCAGAGCTACAGCGGTTGCGCGATTTGATGCGCGAGCCTGAAGGCTGGCTGTATTGGCTTACCCAGAAGCTTGAGCAGTTACATAGCAGTGATGGCGCTGCCAGACGCGCAGTAGCTAACCCGGCGATGATTGCGGTAGGTCGTCAGGCAAGTCTTCACGAAGAGCTTCTCATGCACTTGCAAGCAGCAAAGCTTGAGATTGCAGCGCTCCGAGAGACCAGCCAGGAGTGGTAGCTTGTGAGATAACGGAACTACCCTGATCAGCTAGTATCATAAAACAACACGATGTTGCTTTGATGATAGAACGCCAGAAGGAGGCAAGGATGCGTTATAACCAAGTCAAAGATTTAGTTGAGTGGGCTGAAGGCTTTCATAAGCGTATGGCCCTTCAATACAGCGACGCGGCGGATAAAACGAATAATGAGCGTTTAAGCATGGCGCTGACCTACCTTGCCAGTCGTGAGTTAAGAATGCAGAAAGGCCTGAATGATCTCTTCCATGATGGTTCTAGTCATAAAGAAGTTCTGGAAACCTGGTTTGATGAATCAAGTGAGTTTCCCGAACCGCCGGAGCTTGAAAGGCTAACTGAAAAAACGGTAGCTGGGTCTGTCGATGAAGTGACCCGTACGGCCGTTGAGGCCCATGAAAAATTGCAGTCACTATATGAGCATCGCGCTTCCAGGGCGCGTATTGAGCCTGAGGCTGAGTTTTTTGATTCCCTAGCTCAAGGCCATAATGCCGAGGCGCGAAAGCTGGTGACCAGCATGCGAGAGTTTGAAGATATTTAGCCCTGCGTTGAATAGCGTTTGGTTGACAGGGTTTGGTGTGTCTAAACGAAAAAAATCTTGTCCAAGGCCGCTGACAGACATGGCGTAAATAGGGTATAACAGCCCTTAGATATGCTTTGTTGGTCAGCCGTAAACTGACCCGTTTTGAGAGCTAACCGATGTCTTTAGATTTAGAACTATGCCTTTAAATCGCCGCCGTTTTTTAGCCCTTGCGCTTGGTTGGCCAGTGGTGGCAAGCGCTGCTACGACAAATGCTACGTTAAATGTAGAGCCGCCTGACTTAGTTGAAACGCTGCTCTCGCGCGCGCACATACCGCGTTATAGTACCGAGCTGTGGTTGATGATTGACGATCAGGCATCGTCGCTTAGCGTTTTTCGCGGTGAAACGCAGCTTGAATATTTTGCGCCTATTTCATTGGGGCGCGCTGGTGCAAAGACGCAGCGGGTAATGGGTGATAACGTGACTCCGCTGGGCGAATTTCGCATTAATCGATTTAATTACGAAAGTCGGTGGCATATCTTCCTCGGTATCGATTATCCTACCCCAGCCCATGCACGCATGGCGCTTGAAAAGGGTATCTACTCGCAGCGCGATTACGAAGCCTATTTCGATTATTACCGTCGATATGGACATCCACCGCAAAACACGGCGCTGGGTGGGGCTATTGGAATTCATGGCATCGGCAGCGGTGATCCCGATATTCATGGCCGCTACCACTGGACTCAAGGGTGCGTGGCGGTGACAAATGAACAAATTGAGCGACTTGCTGAGCTGGTTGATGTTGGCACTCGCGTTGTGATCCGCTAGTCTTATGTTGTTGATGGAAGTTCGAGGTTTTGTACAAGTGGCTATAGACAAGCGTTGTGGTCTATTATAAAACAGCGTTTGACTGGCGTGCTCATGCACAAGTCATTGTAAAGAACCTGTATCGTGGGTAGACAATTTCTAACTAAGCAATTAGCCTGATTTTTGTTATACCCCTAACGTTGTACCCAAGGAAGACTCAAGGAGAACATTATGACTCTGAAGACTACTCTGAAAATGACCGCCGCTGCTGCTTCTCTGGCAATCCTGGCTGGCTGTGCTTCTACCAGCGCTCTGGAAGAAGTTCGCATGACTGCTGAATCTGCACAGGCTGATGCCGCAGAAGCACGCAGCATGGCTTCACAAGCTCTGAACACTGCTAACCAAGCTCAGCGCGATGCGCAAGCTGCCCTGCAGATGTCTGAGCAGAACCGTGAAGAAATGAACCGCATGTTCCAGCGTTCCATGCAGAAGTAATTCTGCTTGGACCACTGGGTAGTCGTTAGACTCAGCGGTTGCTGAAGATGTAAAAAAACCCCGCCTCGGCGGGGTTTTTTTATGGATGGTATCTGTTAAGCATCTTCTTCAGCAGGCTCTGCCTGGCTAAGCTCTACTTCTTCAAACAAGCCATTAAGTTCTGCTGCAGGCTCTTCTTCTACGACAGGCTTGGGTGCCTGAGGGCCATGCAACGCAACAAAGTTGCCATCCGGTGATTCTACGGCACGTTTTACCTGCTCGTAGTCCACCTCAACCTGATCTTCGGTCAGCGCATCAACGCGCTCGATGGCGGCTAGCAGGGGCTCGAAGTCACCGACATTCTCTTCAAGCTGCGGGTACGACTGCACAAATAGCGTTCCATCGGCTGCCCAGCCTGCTTTGAAGGGCGCATCCATCAAGTTGACCTGCGTGCCGCTCGGCAGGCGCTCATACAGCGATTTGATGTCTTCCGGATACATCCGGATACAGCCGCGGCTAACGCGCATGCCCACACCGTCAGGCCGATTGGTGCCATGAATCAGATAGCTTGGCATGGCCAATAGAATGGCGTGTTCGCCAAGCGGATTATCCGGGCCGGGCGGCACTACCGCTGGAGCTGGGTCGCCTCGTTCTGCTGCTTCGCGGCGCATGGAGGCGGGCGGCGCCCAGGCGGGGTCCTTTACTTTTACCGTCGTGCGGGTAAGGCCGACAGGCGTTGCAAACTCATTGCGACCAACGCTGACCGGGTAGGTTTCAACGATGCCTGGGTTATCGGCCGGGTAGTAGTAGAGGCGCAGCTCAGAAAGGTTGACGACCACTCCTTCGCGCGGTGCTGGTGGAAGAATGTATTGAGCGGGAATCACTACCTCGGTGCCTTCGCCTGGCACCCACATGCTTACTTCGGGGTTAGCCATGCGTATTTCTTCGTAGCCAATATTATGGCGACGGGCAATGTCGATCAGAGTCTCTTCGGGGTCTTCAACGGTAACCGTGTAGCGCTCACCGATGATGTCGCCTTGTTCCGGAAGCCGAAATTGCCCGCGTGGCAGTTCGTCGTGCCCTTGTTCAGCTTGAGCTGCATCGTCCAGTACTTCGCTGGCTGTCGCTACGTTATCTGCTTGCTCAGGCGCTGTTTGCGCAAAAACCGGGCCTGTGAGGCTAGCTGCCAGCAATACAGCCAAACTGGTAGGGCCCCAAAGGTTGAATTTGTGACGAATGTTCATGGTCATTCCTAATAAGTTAGTGCACTGCTAGTACGCGTAAACGGGCAAACATAGCCTGCTTGTTACCAGTTTGCCCCAAGGTTCACGCCGCCGCTACTTTTTGATTAAGGGTAGTTAAAAGTGTTTCGACTTGCTCAAAGCGTTGTTCGCTGGTTGCCATGGTAAATTCAAACCGTAAGGTATCTGAGCCATCCAGGCGGTAGTGCTGGGGTGAGGTTTGAATGAGCTTAACGAGGGTCAGAGGATCAATCTGGGTTGTGCCATCAAACAGTACTCGTCCACGGCTTTCGCCTGCCTCAATGCGGCTAATCCCCAACTGCTCAGCGCGTTGACGCAGTTTGGTTTGGCGAACCAGGTTTTTAAGAGGTTGGGGGAGCAGGCCAAAACGATCAATCAGCTCGACCTGTAGCTCCTTAAGCTCATTTTCGCTTTGCGTATTGGCAATGCGTTTATACATGACAAGCCGCTGTTGAACATCATGAATGTAATCATCGGGGATTAATGCAGGTAAGTTTAGGCTAATTTCTACGCCGGTGTTGAAGGGGGCGTCGATGTTAGGTGTTTTCCCCGCCCGAATGGCTTTCACGGCCCGGTCCAGCATTTCCATATAAAGCGTATAGCCGATGGTTTCCATCTGGCCGCTTTGCTCATCGCCTAAGAGTTCGCCTGCGCCACGAATTTCCATATCGTGGCTTGCCAGGGTAAAGCCAGCGCCCAGATCATCGGACGCGCTGATGGCCTCAAGGCGTTTAACCGCATCGCGGGTCATGGCTTTGGGGGGAGGGGTTAAAAGGTAGGCATATGCTTGATGGTGGCTGCGGCCAACGCGCCCGCGCAGTTGGTGCAGCTGCGCCAAGCCAAACTTGTCGGCACGCTCAATCAAAATGGTGTTGGCGCTTGGGACGTCAATACCGGTTTCAATGATGGTTGAGCAGACGAGAACGTTAAAGCGTCGGTGATAGAAGTCCGACATCACGCGTTCTAAGCTACGCTCAGGCAACTGGCCATGAGCCACCGCAACGCGAGCTTCGGGTACGAGTTCACGTATCTGCTCCGCGGTGTTCTCAATGGTTTTGACTTCATTGTGTAGAAAGTAGACCTGGCCGCCGCGCAGTATTTCGCGCAGTAAGGCCTCTTTAATCACACTGTTGTCACGCTGCTGGACGAAGGTTTTGACCGACAGGCGGCGAGCCGGTGGTGTCGCGATAATGGATAGATCGCGGATACCGCTCATCGCCATGTTGAGCGTGCGGGGAATAGGCGTGGCGGTGAGGGTTAAAATATCGATTTCTGCGCGAAGCGCTTTGAGTTTTTCTTTCTGGGCGACGCCAAAGCGGTGCTCTTCATCGATAATCAGTAGCCCCATTTGAGGCAGTTCGACGCTTTTGGAGAGCAGCTTATGGGTACCGATCACGATATCGGTTTGACCGCTTTTAATGCTCTCAAGCGTTTGTGTCATCTCTTTGCCCGCCGTAAAGCGTGAGATCAGACGTATATTGACCGCCGTATCGGCAAAGCGGTCACGGAAGTTTTCAAAGTGCTGACGCGCGAGCAGGGTGGTAGGAACCAGTACTACCACTTGGCGGCCTGACTGCACGGCCAAAAAGGCCGCGCGCATGGCGACTTCGGTTTTACCAAAACCGACGTCGCCACAGACCACGCGATCCATCGGCTGGGGGGAGGTCATATCGTCAATGACAGCTTCAATGGCGGCGTGCTGGTCGGGTGTTTCTTCAAACGGAAAGCTTGCCGAGAAGCGCACGTAGTCGTCGCCTGGACTTTCATAAACCACGCCCTGTTGAGCTTCCCGCCGTGCGTAAACATCCAGCAACTCGGCGGCCGTATCGCGAATTTTCTCGGCCGCTTTGCGGCGCGCTTTTTCCCATTGGTCAGAGCCCAGCTTATGCAGCGGCGCCAGCTCATCATCGGCGCCGCTATAGCGGGAGATAAGGTGCAGGCTATCCACGGGAACATAAAGCTTCGCACCATCGGCGTAGGAGAGCGCCAGAAACTCATTGGCCTGACCGCCTGCGGCCAGGGTTTCAAGCCCCAGGTAGCGGCCTACACCGTGTGCCTGGTGAACTACGGGCGCGCCTTCGCGCAGCTCGGATAGATGCCGAACCGCCAGCTCATTGTCATCGGTGGCCTTTTCACGGCGTCGGCTTTGACGGACTACCTCGCCAAACAGCTCTGTTTCGCTAATCACTGCGATAGCCGGCTGGGTTAACCATAGTCCGCTATCCACCAGGCTTTCGGTAATGGCGTAAGTGTGTTGGCTCGCCAGGAATGCCTGAAAGCTTTCAACATGCGGAGGCGACAGGGACAGCGGTGCCAGAATTTCTTCCAGCGCTTCCCGGCGTCCACGTGATTCAGCGACAAACAGAACTCGGGTATTGGGCTCGCTGTTTAAAAAGCTGTTTAGTTCGCTCAAGGGGTGTTTTGCCCGGGCATTAATCGCCAGAGGCGGCAACGCCTTTGCTTCTGGGATTAATGCGTGGCGCTGCGTTTCATCTTCGGTCAGCTCAATGCGTGGGCGCGCCTTGATTGCCGAGAACACCTTGCTGACCGGAAAAAACGCTCGGTGTGGGGGCAGTAGAGGGCGGGTAGGATCAACCCCCAGGTTAATATAGCGTGCTTCTATGGACTGCCAATGCTGCTCTGCGGCTTGAAAGACGCCGGGTAACAGCGCAACGCGAGTGTCAGCGGTAACGTGGTCGAAAAGCGATGCCGTTTCGTCAAAAAAGAGCGGTAAATAGTGTTCTAGGCCCGGTGACGGTATGGCTTTCAAAGCGTCGTTATAAAGTGGGCACTGGCGCGGGTCGACATCAAATAAGGTTTCAAACTGCTCACGAAAGCAGGCAATCGCACTGCGGCTGAGTGAATACTCGTGAGCGGGAAGCAGCTCAATCGTGCCTACTTTATCGGTTGAGCGCTGGCTGCCGGGATCAAAATGCCGCAGGGTATCAATTTCATCATCAAACAGGTCGATGCGAATCGGCTCGTCCATGCCCATCGCAAAAAGATCAATCAACGCACCCCGCATGGCGTACTCGCCGGGCTCATAGACCGTCTCAACTGCGCGATATCCTGCGCGGGTTAATGATTCTCTAAAATGTTCTCGATCAAGTTTAGCGCCTGCCGTTAGCGTCATCACGCGGCCAGCGATATACGATACCGGGGAGAGGCGCTGCATTAACGTGTTAATGGGTACTAGCACGATGCCCCGTACGCCGTCCTGGAGTTGGCGTAGCGTGCGCAGGCGTGCCGAAACGATATCCTGATGGGGTGAAAAACTGTCGTACGGCAGCGTTTCCCAATCAGGAAATGGCAGAACGGGAACGTCGCTGTAAAACGCCAAATCTTGTTCCAGGCGTTGGGCGCTGGCCGTGCTGGGCGTGATCACCAACAACGGTGCACTGGCGGCAACCTGGGCTAACGCCAATGCAGACGCACTGCCGGGAGGCGCTGTCCAATAAAGCGTGTCGCGTGTTCCTTGCGGTTGGGGCGGTTCGAGCAGAGAAAATGATGGCATAGTCAGGGTATCGTTTTGCGCTGAAACGGAGATTGGATCATACACGATGACCCGTTTTCAGTCAGAGGGCTAGCCGGGACGGTGTTGCCACTGCCTATTTTGTATTTGTAGTCAAACGCCTGTTTATGTAATACCCCTACATGGTGTGCGACCATCCTTTGATTGCGGGCTGGTCCGAAGGCCGGGATAATACCCTGGTCATTTGGTTTACGACCCTGTGGTCGATACCCGATTTTTAGCGTTTATGTTTTCAGCGCTCTGGTTTTTAAGTACTGGTGTTAAGTACTGGTTTTAAGTACTGGTTTTAAAACTCTGTTTCACAAATTTGTTTTTACAAATCCGTTTTCACAAACCTTATGAGGCCGCACGTGAGTCAGCAAGCTCCCGAGAATGTTTTTGAGCAATGGCAAAACAACCAAGCCTTGGCAGAACAGATGATCCCGCTGGTGGGGCGTCTTTATCGGCAGCACAACGTTGTGGCTACCATGTTTGGGCGTTCGTTGATCAATCAGTCGGTTATCCGAATTCTGAAAGACCACCGCTTTGTGCGTAAGATTGAAGGTACCGAGCTTTCTGTTGAAGATACGTTCCCGATTGTTGAGGCGATGAGCGCGCTTAACCTCGGTCCGGCCCATGTGGATGTGGGTAAGCTGGCGGTGATGTTTAAAAAACAGGGCGGCGGTGACCTGGATGCCTTCCTGCGTAATGAGCTGCAAGACATTATTGATGGCTACCAACCGGGTGCCAGCAAGGGCGAGCCTCAGGACGTTGTGCTTTATGGTTTTGGCCGTATTGGGCGTCTGTTAGCGCGAGTCTTGGTTGAAAAAGCTGGCGGCGGTAACCTGTTGCGGCTGCGTGCGATTGTGGTGCGCGGGCGTGGCGATGTTGCTAAAGACCTTGAAAAGCGTGCCAGTTTACTGCGTCGCGACTCTGTGCATGGACCGTTTGAAGGGACTATCTCTGTTAACGTTGAGGCACGTACGCTCACCGTGAATGGAAACGTTGTTCAGGTTATATATGCCGATTCACCTAGTGAAATCGATTACACCACTTACGGCATCAATAATGCCGTTATTGTTGATAACACCGGTATCTGGCGCGATGAAGCAGGCCTGGGTCAGCACCTTGAGTGCAAGGGCGCTGCCAAAGCGCTATTAACTGCGCCGGGTAAAGGTGATATCAAAAACATCGTTTATGGTATTAACCATCAAGCCATCGGTGAAAATGATCGCATTGTGTCGGCCGCTTCCTGTACTACTAACGCCATTGTTCCGGTACTCAAGGTATTAAACGATGAGTATGGGGTAGAGGTGGGGCATGTTGAGACGGTTCACGCCTATACCAATGACCAGAACCTGATCGATAACTACCACAAGGGTGATCGTCGCGGTCGTAGCGCAGCACTCAACATGGTATTGACGGAAACCGGCGCCGCGAAAGCCGTTTCAAAAGCGTTGCCTGAGCTTGAAGGCAAATTGACCGGTAATGCTATTCGTGTGCCTACGCCGAACGTATCCATGGCCATTTTGAACCTGACGCTGAATAAGTCGACTGACGCTGAGGCGTTAAATGATTATCTGCGCAAAATGTCCATCGACTCGGATTATCAAAAGCAGATCGACTTCGTAGACTCTGCAGAAGTGGTATCGTCGGATTTTGTCGGTAACCGCCACGCCGGTATTGTGGATGCCAAGGCAACGATTGCTAATGACAACCACGCCGTTGTGTACGTTTGGTATGACAATGAATTTGGCTACAGCTGTCAGGTAATTCGTATCCTGCAGCACATGTCCAATGTCGAATTTTTAAAGCTGCCACGCCACGCGTAACGCCTCTATATCGGTGAATTGCTTGTTAAAGTGATTTTTCATCGAGCTGTATTTTTTTTAACGCCACCTTCGGGTGGCGTTTTTAATTGTAAAATCAATAGCCATTGGTAGGTGTATAACACTTTTGGGGGGCATCAGGGATGTGGTCATTGGCCGCGCTTATCTTTATAATGCGTAAGATTTTTCGGGGTGGTTCAAGCAGTGCTTGGGCCTGACTGGTAACAATCTGACAGAAAATAACAATTCACTGAGCAGAAAATAAGCATTCGAACCCCTTACCTTCGTATATCCGATCCATCAACTGGGCGAGACTATGATCGAAGTCAAAAAAGGCCTGGATCTCCCCATCACGGGAGCGCCCGAGCAGCGTATTGAAGATGCGCAGCCTGTGCGTTACGTGGCAATCCTAGGCACTGACTATGTTGGCATGAAGCCAACCATGGAAGTTCAGGAAGGGGATAAGGTCAAACTAGGCCAACTACTCTTTACCGATAAGAAGGTTGAAGGTGTGCGCTTTACGGCACCGGCAAGCGGTGAAGTGGTAGCAATAAACCGTGGCGAAAAGCGTCGCCTGCTGTCTGTCGTGATTAAAGTGGACGAAAATGAAGAAGCGATGACATTCGCCTCTCATGACTGCGCCTCTTTAGCACAGCTCGACCGTCAGCTGGTAGTCGATCAATTGGTCGAATCGGGACTCTGGACAGCGTTACGCACGCGTCCATTCTCGCGTACGCCAGCAATTGACAGTAAACCTGCCGATATCTTCGTAACCGCGGTGGACACTCATCCGCTAAGCGCTGATCCAGCAATTATCATTAATGAAGAATCCCAGGCATTTGAAGACGGCCTCAAGGTGCTAACCCGCCTGACCGAGGGCAACGTTTTCTTGTGTACCGGGGCTGATGACACTATTCCAGGGAAAGAGATTGACGGTGTGACCGCAGAAAGTTTTGCTGGTCCTCACCCGGCGGGTCTGGTGGGCACGCATATTCATTACCTTTCCCCGGTCGCACTGCACAGACACGTCTGGCATATCGGCTATCAGGATGTTATCGCTTTCGGCAAACTATTTGCCGAAGGGAAGCTTAGTACTCACCGAATAGTCGCCATTGGTGGCCCGCGTGCTGAAAAGCCGCGTCTTGTTCGCACCCGGATTGGAGCAAGTACCGATGAACTCCTGGCCGGTGAAGTCATCAAACCTGATGACACTCGGGTGATTTCCGGTTCTGTTTTCTCTGGCTTTACGGCTGAAGGAAATCTTACTTACCTGGGGCGCTTCAGCAATCAGATCAGTCTGCTTGAGGAAGGCAACAAGCGTGCCTTGCTAGGTTGGCTGTCGCTGGGTGCCGATCGCCACTCGATTCTGGGTATTTATCTTTCCCGCATCAAAGGCCTGCGTAACTACGCGCCGACGACCTCCACTAATGGCTCTGAACGTGCCATGGTGCCAGTGGGTTCGTACGAAGCCGTCATGCCATTGGATATTATGCCGACCCAGCTGCTTCGTTCGCTGATCGTGGGCGACATTGAAGTTGCCATGCAACTTGGGTGTCTTGAGCTAGACGAAGAGGATTTGGCGCTGTGCACATACGTTTGCCCCGGCAAATACGAGTATGGCCCTATTCTGCGTGACAATCTCACCATGATCGAGAAAGAGGCCTGATAATGGGTATCCGACAAACGCTCGATAATATCGAGCCGCATTTCCATAAAGGCGGCAAGTATGAAAAGTTCTATCCGCTTTATGAAGCGGTAGATACAATTTTCTATTCCCCGCCCAGCGTTGCTAAAACTACGGCTCACGTGCGCGACGGTATTGATCTTAAGCGCATCATGATTACCGTTTGGCTTTGCACCTTTCCGGCCATGTTCTTTGGTATGTGGAACGCAGGCTGGCAGGCGAACGTGGCAATCGATGCAGGCTATGCCTCCATGGGTGGCTGGCGCGAAGCTATCCTGATGACGTTGGCTTCAGGGCATGATTCAAGCAGCCTATGGGCCAACTTTGTATTGGGCGCAACGTACTTCCTGCCTATCTATCTGGTGACGTTTGCCATCGGTGGCTTCTGGGAAGTGCTGTTTGCCATCAAGCGTGGCCATGAAGTTAACGAAGGTTTCTTCGTGACCTCGGTGCTCTACGCACTGATTCTTCCGGCAACCATCCCGCTTTGGCAGGTGGCGCTCGGCATTACCTTCGGTGTCGTGATCGGTAAGGAAATTTTTGGCGGTACTGGCAAGAACTTCCTTAACCCGGCGCTAACCGGTCGTGCCTTTCTCTACTTCGCTTACCCGGCGCAGATCTCCGGCGACGCTATCTGGGTGGCCGCTGACGGTTACACCGGAGCAACAGCGCTCTCCATGGCTTTCCAGGATGGCATGGACACACTAACCAACACCTTCAGCTGGTGGGATGCCTTCCTTGGCTTCATTCCCGGGTCGGTAGGTGAAGTGTCAACGCTTGCGATCCTTATCGGGGCCGTTGTGCTACTTTGGACGCGCATCGCCTCGTGGCGCATCATGCTGGGTGTGTTCCTTGGGATGGTGGCGACCAGCGCGCTGTTCAATCTGATCGGTTCAGACACCAACCCCATGTTTGACATGCCCTGGTACTGGCACTTTGTGGTCGGTGGCTTTGCGTTTGGTATGGTCTTCATGGCAACCGACCCGGTATCTGCGTCAATGACCAACCAGGGCCGCCTGATCTTTGGCGCGTTGATCGGTGTGTTGACCGTGCTGATCCGGGTGGTTAATCCGGCTTTCCCGGAAGGCATCATGTTGGCTATCCTGTTTGCTAACCTGTTTGCCCCATTGATTGACCATTTCTTCGTCCAGGCCAATATCAAGCGCCGTATTAAGCGTACTGGCGTACCGGCCGAGGAGACTGCCTAATGGCACAAGGTAATAACTCAATCAAGAAGATCCTGATTGTTGCGTTTGCACTGTGTATCGTGTGCTCGGTTATCGTTTCGACGGCCGCCGTAGCGCTACGTCCCACGCAGCAGCTCAACCAGGAATTAGACCGTAAAACCAACATCCTTAATGTGGCACGTTTATACGAGCCGGGTATGGATGTCGAGGAAGAGTTCCAGGCCCAGATCACGCCACGTGTCGTTGAACTCGAAACCGGTGAATATACCGACGAGTTTGATCCCGAAACATTTGACGGGTTTGAAGCCGCGCGTGACCCGGCGACAGGCCGCACGCTGTCTGGCGACCGTGACATCGCGGGGCTTTCTCAGGTTGAAAATTACGCGACCGTATACCTGGTAGGTGATGAAGAAAATCCGGACCAGATCGTTCTGCCCATTCGTGGTCAGGGCCTATGGGGCCGCATGATGGGCTTTCTGTCGATTGAAGGCGACGGTAACACCATCATCAGTATCACTTACTACGACCACAGCGAAACGCCGGGTCTAGGTGCGGAAGTTAACAATCCACGCTGGCAGGCTCAGTGGGAAGGCAAAGAGATTTACGCTGAAGAGGGCGATCTCTCACCAGCCATCCACCTGACCAAAGGCGGCGCTAGCAACGAAAACGAAGTAGACGCGTTATCCGGTGCTACGCTCACCAGTAATGGTGTCACTAACATGCTGCAGTTCTGGCTGAGCGAAGAAGGTTTTGCACCGTACCTTGCGAAATTCCGCAGCGGTACGGAGCCGGAAGACGCCGAAAACACCGAGACTGACTTCGAAGACGGTGAGGGGGCTTAATCATGGCGGACGTAAATGCAAAAAGCGTATTAATAGCGCCAATCTTCCAGAACAACCCGATTGCACTTCAGATATTGGGGATTTGTTCGGCGCTAGCGGTAACCACCAGCATGAGCGTGTCGTTGGTAATGGCGTTGGCCGTTATCTTTGTAACGGCGCTCTCTAGCTTCTTCGTATCGCTAATCCGGAATCATATTCCTTCTGCGATTCGTATTATCGTGCAAATGACCATTATTGCTTCGCTGGTCATCGTGGTTGACCAGATCCTCAAAGCCTACGCTTATGAAATGTCCAAGCAGCTGTCGGTGTTTGTCGGTCTGATCATTACCAACTGTATCGTTATGGGCCGTGCTGAAGGCTTTGCCATGTCCAATACGCCCGGTATGTCGTTTTTAGACGGTATCGGTAACGGTTTGGGCTATGGTTTTGTGCTTTTAGTAGTTGGCTTCTTCCGTGAACTGCTGGGCGCGGGTAGCGTGTTTGGTTTTACCATTTTGCCGACGGTTCAAAACGGTGGCTGGTATGTGCCTAACGGTCTGCTGTTATTGCCGCCGTCTGCCTTCTTTATCATCGGCCTGTTGATTTGGGTACTGCGCTCAGTCAATCCCGAGCAGGTAGAAGAGAATGAGTTCAAGATGAAGGAAAACTCAAAGCCACAGGAGGCTGTGTAAAATGGAACACTATCTAAGCCTTTTCGTTGCTTCGGTTTTCGTCGAGAACATGGCGCTGGCCTTCTTCCTGGGCATGTGTACTTTTCTTGCCGTATCCAAGAAGGTCTCTTCAGCCATCGGTCTAGGCATTGCCGTTATCGTGGTGCTGACCGTCACCGTACCGGTTAACAACCTTGTCTACACTTACTTGCTGCAAGAAGGCGCGTTGACGTGGACCGGTATCAGCGGTGCTGAAAATATCGATCTTTCGTTCCTGGGTCTGCTCTCCTATATCGGGGTTATTGCGGCACTGGTACAAATCATGGAAATGTTCCTTGATAAGTACGTGCCTTCGCTCTACAACGCGCTAGGTGTATTCCTACCGCTAATTACCGTTAACTGTGCCATTTTAGGTGGCGTACTGTTCATGGTAGAGCGTAGCTATAATTTCGGTGAAGCGGTGGTATACGGCTTTGGCGCGGGCACCGGTTGGGCATTGGCCATTGCGGCGCTTGCGGGCATTCGTGAGAAGCTGAAATACAGCGATGTGCCTGGTGGCCTACAGGGGCTGGGTATCACGTTCATCACCGTAGGTCTGATGTCACTGGGCTTTATGTCCTTCTCGGGCATTCAGCTCTAAACAGAGCCGGTTTTCCCGGCGGCGTAAAGCGCTGCCGGGTTACAGGAAACCTCAGCAATAGGAAACCGACATGGTTGATACATCTGTCATCTTGCTCGGTGTTGTCATGTTCACGATCATCGTTATTAGCTTAACGGCGATCATTCTGGCAGCGCGTAGCAAGCTAGTGAGTAGCGGGGATGTGACGATTGAAGTCAATCACGACCCCGAGCACACCTTGACGACTCAGGCCGGCGGCAAGCTTTTGAACACGTTAGCAGCCAACGGTATTTTCCTTTCTTCCGCGTGCGGTGGCGGTGGTTCTTGCGCCCAGTGTAAGTGTCGCGTTGAAGAGGGCGGTGGCTCGATTCTGCCTACCGAAGAGTCCCACTTCACCATGCGTGAAAAGAAAGAGGGCTGGCGTCTCTCTTGTCAGGTGCCCGTTAAGCAGGACATGAAAGTAGAAGTACCTGAAGAAGTGTTCGGCGTTAAAAAATGGGAAACCGAAGTAACGGCCAATCCCAATGTCGCTACCTTCATTAAGGAGTTGAACCTGAAACTGCCGGAAGGTGAAGAAGTAGCTTTCCGCGCCGGTGGTTATGTTCAGCTAGTGGCGCCGCCATACGATATCAAGTTTTCTGATTTCGATATTGAGGAAGAGTACCGCGGCGACTGGGAAAAATTCGGCCTGTTCGATGTTTCCCATAAGAACAACGAGGAAATTATTCGCGCATACTCCATGGCGAACTACCCTGAAGAAAAGGGACTTCTCAAGTTCAACATTCGTATCGCGACACCGCCTCCGGGCAGCAGCCATCCGCCGGGCCTGATGTCTACCTATGTCTTCAGTCTGAAGCCGGGTGACAAGGTGACGGTAATGGGTCCGTTTGGTGAGTTTTTCGCCAAAGATGGCGATGCCGAAATGATCTTTATCGGCGGTGGTGCCGGTATGGCGCCAATGCGTAGCCATATCTTTGACCAGCTCAAGCGTCTTAAGTCAGATCGTAAGATGTCTTTCTGGTACGGTGCTCGCTCCTGGCGTGAAACCTTCTACAACGAAGAGTACGACCAGTTGGCCGAAGAGTTCCCGAACTTTGAGTGGCACTTGGCGCTTTCTGACCCGCAAGAAGAAGATAAGTGGGAAGGTCCTACCGGCTTTATCCATAACGTGCTGTTTGAGAACTATCTAAAAGATCACCCCGCACCTGAAGATTGTGAGTACTACATGTGTGGGCCGCCCATGATGAACGCATCGGTAATCAAGCTACTGCTTGACCTGGGCGTTGAGCCTGAAAACATCATGTTAGATGATTTTGGCGGATAAGTACTGATTTGTAGTGCGTGCCCTTTGGGCGCATTTGGGGCTGGCCGTGAGGTTGGCCCCTTTGTTTATGAATAAGCGTATAAGTGGGGCAAAACCCGCGTTATCTGTGCGAATAGCCACCTGTGCTAATAAGTGTCTGGCGGCTGAGGTACAATAAAGGTAGCAATGAATGACGGGCACTAATTGCCTAAGCTGTTGTCGGCAGGTAGTGCATCAAAAGCAATGCTGGGAGGTTTACATGGCAATCTGGCTACTGGTATTTGGTTTTATGGCGCTAATCATGGGCGCGATGGCGGTTGGCGTTTTAATGGGCCGCAAGCCCATCGCAGGTTCTTGCGGTGGTTTAAACCAAATTGGCATGAAAGATGGCTGCGATATTTGCGGCGGAAAAGATGAAGTATGCGAAGAAGAGAACCGCAAGCAGAACGGCGTGCGCAGGCGTAGCGATGAAAGCCGTGGTGCAGACCTTGGCTATGACGTAACGCGGCGATAAAGCCACTCTTGAAGAGCTTAGCAGGCGCAGCAGAGTGATCCGCTGCGCCTAATTATTGGGGAAAGAGGAGACGCAGAGAGTATGGCGGTTCACAATTACGATGTCGTGGTTATTGGTACAGGTCCCGCAGGGGAAAGCGCTGCTATCAACGCTGCAAAGCACGGGAAGCGTGTCGCGATTATCGAAAAGCAGGCTCAGGTGGGTGGTAACTGCACGCACTGGGGCACCATCCCCTCAAAAGCGTTACGCCATCAGGTCAAGCAAATCATGGCGTTCAATACTAACCGCATGTTTCGCGATATCGGTGAGCCTCGCTGGTTCTCTTTTCCAAAAGTAATGGAGCGCTCCCGCGGTACTATTGATAAGCAGGTTGAGATGCGTACCACGTTTTATGCCCGCAACCGCATCGATCTGTTCCATGGCGTTGCGCGCTTTAAAGATGAGCATACGCTGGTTATACGTGACCAGCACGAGGGCATGGAGGAGCTTGTCGCCAAGAAAATCATTATTGCTACCGGCTCGCGTCCCTATCGGCCGACGGATATCAATTTTCGCCATCCGCGTATCTACTGCTCCGATACCATTTTAAGTCTTGAGCACACGCCGCGTACGCTGGTGATCTTTGGTGCTGGCGTTATCGGCTGCGAATATGCATCGATCTTTTCAGGGCTGGGCCTTAAAGTCGATTTGATCAATAATCGCGAAAGCCTGCTCTCCTTCCTGGATGCTGAGATCAGCGATGCGCTGTCTTATCATCTGCGTAAACACGGTGTATTGATTCGTCATAACGAAGATTACGCAAGTGTTGAAGGCGATGAATCCGGCGTTGTAGTGCATCTCAAATCAGGGAAGAAAATCCGCGCCGATGCCTTTTTGTGGGCTAACGGGCGGACCGGTAATACGGATAGCCTGGGGCTTGAGAATATTGGCCTGGAAGCTAATGGGCGTGGTCAGCTCAGTGTTGATGAGCACTACCGGACGTCGATTCCGCATATTTATGCCGCCGGCGATGTGATTGGATGGCCAAGCCTTGCCAGCGCGGCTTACGACCAGGGGCTCAACTCCTGTAACGAGCTGCTTGATAAAGAGTATCGCTTCGTTAGCGACGTACCCACCGGCATCTACACCATTCCCGAGATCAGTTCGTTTGGCCCTAACGAGCGTGAACTTACCGAAGCAAAAGTCCCTTATGAAGTCGGCAAAGCGTTCTTTAAAGACACCGCGCGGGCGCAAATCACTGGCGATGTGGTAGGGATGCTGAAAATCCTGTTTCATCAGGATACGCTGGAGATTCTAGGTATCCACTGCTTTGGCGATCAGGCCTCGGAGATCTTGCATATCGGCCAAGCCATTATGCAGCAGCCGGGCGAAGCCAATACTCTCAAGTACTTCGTGAATACGACGTTTAACTACCCGACCATGGCAGAAGCGTATCGGGTAGCAGCACAAAATGGCTTAAACCGAGTGTTTTAAAGCGCCATCAATTGAGTAGTACGCTGTTGCTAATATTTTATTGAAACAACGCGTTGCTTTAAAAAAGGGGCCGAGCGGC